>JBKTKK010000054.1:0-10688 GCA_047242405.1 Lachnospiraceae bacterium
TGTTTGTCCCGGCTATCGCAAAAAGGAATGTAATTTCAAAGCGGTAGATGGCGTTCTTCTGGATGAATTTGTGGTACAGCAGTTATCTGACCTGTCAGATGAAAACAGCGAGCGTTTCAAAAGTATTCTGGAAATTAAAATCGAGGAGGTCTTGGAACAGTCACAGACGGTGCAGGAACATAACCTCATTAAAAAGAAACGTGACAAGCTGAAAGAGGATATTGCAGCGCAGACAAGAAATCTGCGTGAAGCTGACGGCAGCATCAAGCAATTTATCCAAGAGGATTTGCAGAATTTGGCTGAAGAACTGAGGGAAACAGAGCGGCAGCTGTCCAAACTGGATGAAGGCAGAAAGAACAATATGATTGTCATCCGTGACTTGGAAATGACAAAAGAAAGGCTGCTCTCCTTTGCAGAATATGCAAAGGATGCGCAGCCGGAGGTTCTGGTCACTTTGATCCAGACTATTGTAGAAAGAATTTATATTGTGGATAAGGATGACGAGCGTTACTGTCACATCTTTATCAAGGGCTGTTCCGGAGAAGATTACACCGGCTTCTTCCGGACAGCCGGTTACATAGAGGACAATTCGACCTCTGTGTGTGATTCAGAACAGTGTTGCATTTCCTATATAGTAGAAAAAGAAATTTATATGTGATAAAATAAACCCAAATTATTACGCGCATTTAAATGGGCACGAAATAAAACAGAGGGGTTCTATGGAGAAAATTTTAGTTGTTGAAGATGATTTGGATATCAATAAATTGCTGGAAAAAATATTACTTAAAGAAGGATATGAAGTCGTAACTGCATTCTCTGGTACAGAGGGACAGTTGAGGCTGTCGATGGATAACTTTGATTTGATGCTATGTGATTTAATGCTTCCGGGTCTGAGCGGAGAGGATTTGATTCGGGGAGTAAGAGCGAAGTACATCTTTCCAATCATTGCGTTGACAGCGAAAGGTGGATTGGATGATAAGGTAACCGTATTGGAACTGGGTGCCGATGACTATATGACAAAGCCTTTTGAGACGCGTGAGCTCTTAGCACGTGTGCGGGCACAACTTCGAAGAATAAAACAGATGAGGAATAAAAATGAAGACCATACAGGCAATGAGCAGTACAAGTTGGTTTTTCGAGATATGGAGCTTATTCCGGAATCATTAACCGTGAGTCTAAAAGGACAGCCGCTGGAATTGACTGGTCATGAATTTGCTATTTTACAAATCATGATGGAAGCACCCAAAAGGGTATATTCAAAGGAGTCACTATATGAATCCGTTTGGAAAAATGGTTACTACGGAGAAGATAACACAATCAGTGTACATATAAGCAATATACGAAAAAAAATAGCCAAGATTACAACGGATGAATATATAAGCACGGTTTGGGGGATTGGCTACAAACTCAATCTTTAAACTTTCTTTAAACTTTATTAAGGATTCATTAGAAAAAAAATCGTATGATGTATTTATCAAAGGAAAGGAAGTTTCTAATATGAGTAATACGGTTTTGAAGATGGAAAATATCACAAAAAAATACAGTGGTGTCAAAGCTTTGGATAATGTTTCGATGGGAATAAACCGTGGGGAAATCTATGGTTTGGTTGGTAACAACGGGGCAGGTAAAACGACTTTGATGCGTATAATCGCAGGCCATACATCTTTGGATGCAGGAGAAATCACCTTGTTTGGCGCATCGTCTATGGAAGAAATTAGAAAGAATAGAAGAAGAACCGGTGTATTAATCGAGGATCCAGGTTTTTTTGAAAATATGACGGCTGCACAGAATTTAGAATATTTTCGCATCCAATTTGGTGTACCAGGAAAAGAAAGCGTAGCGAAAATATTATCAGAAGTCGGGCTCTTAAATACTGGAAAGAAGAAATATAGAGAATTTTCCTTGGGAATGAAACAACGCCTGGGAATCGGATTAGCACTTTTACAGACACCAGAATTTTTAATATTAGATGAACCAATTAATGGACTTGATCCTGCTGGAATTATAGAGGTTAGGCAGATACTATTTGATATCAATCAAAAAAGAAATACAACCATTTTGATATCCAGCCATATATTGGCGGAAATGGCAAATATAGCGACGAAGTATGGGTTTCTAAGTGGGGGAAAGCTTTTAGAAGAAATAACGGCAGAAGAGCTTCAGCGTAAATGTAGTGCTTACTTCGATATTACGGTAGAAAACACTCAGGGTATGTGTCTGTTGCTGGAACGGGAATTACATTATCATAACTATAAAGTATATCCAAACCATCATATTCACCTTTATGAGGGACTCGATCAAGGGGAACAAATTTGCGAACTTGCAGTTAAGCATCATATGGGACTTTTTGCAATAGAGCAAAGGACTGTTAATCTTGAAAACTACTATATGAATATTGTGGAGGGAAAATAGTTATGTTAAATTATATGAAAAGTGAACTATATAGAACCGTTCGTAATCGAAATTTACAAATTTTTACGTGCATATGTGCCACGCTAATGCTAGCTTTGGTCGTTGTATTAAAATTCTTTGGTCAAGATCCTACGTTTACTTATGCTAATACTCGATTTGCACTCGGAAATTTGTACATGCAAATGAAGATGGTTTTACTTGTAGCCATTGTATTTTCTGCATTTATGCATGACAATGAGGAAAGAAATCACACCATCAAACACTCGGTAGCATTTGGGATTAAGCGAAGTACAATCTATTTAGGCAGATTTTTTGTGCAAGTATTTGTAAGTAGTTTGATTTATATAGGGTTGGTGACAATTTTTACGGTATTTAGTTATATGATGTTGTCACATAAAAATACGGGAGAATTAGAGAGCCTTATTCGCGTTAGTTTTGGAAGTTTCACGAGTCTTGTAGCAGCACTAGCAGTAACTCATTTTTTCTTTATGGTTTCAGAAAATCAGAATACAGCATATGTGGCGCACTTAGCATTTTAGCAGTTTTACCTATGATTTGTAATTTGTTGGCCAGAAAAGTAGTGTTGATTAAGCAACTAACAAGTTTATTCCCAATAAATGTAGTATCGATCAACGGTCCCCTTGTATTTGTCGAAGGAAATGTGTATATAGCATTATTCAAAAGTTTCATAATCGGAGCGCTATGGGTGATGTTATTTTTACTACTAGGTGTCATAAAATTCTATGAAAAAGACGTAAAATAAAAGATGATTTTAAAAGAGGTGCAGAAAATGACCGTTGTAATTATTGTATTAAGTTGCTTATGTAGTTATTTTGCTTTGCACCTTTTTGTTTTGCGAAAAAGCGTTCGCAGACTTACGAAAGATTTTAAAGAGGCAAGTGAAAATATAGAAGCAGAGCAACATGTGCATATTACATCTCCAAGTAGAGAGTTGGAATTGCTCGCTGTCCAATTAAATGATAATATGGTGCGTTACTTTAAACAACGTTATAGCTATGAAAAGGCAATGAAAGCGATACGAAACGAAATTACAAATTTGTCCCATGATTTAAGAACTCCAATTACGTCCATACTTGGGTATCTTGATTTTATCGAAGGGGAAAATTTGCCGGAAGATCAAATAGAATCGCTAGAAATTGTTAAGCGGCGATCAAATGATTTAAACAACTTAGTGGAACAGCTTTATGAATATGCAAGGCTTGAAAGCGAAGATTGTATGATAAAGGCAGAAAAAATCGATTTGTATAAAACACTAAATGAACATTTACTTAGCTTTTATCCAGAATTTGAACACGAAGGAATTTCCTTAGAACTTCAATTACCAAATAGAGAAAAACCGATTTGGGTGATTGGTGATTTGAACTGTTTGGACCGGGTGTTTACGAATTTGACTTCCAATGCTATCAAGTATAGTAAGGGGAGTGTTTTCATCTCATTGAAATGTGAAAAAAATTTGGTTCATATTACGTATCGGACATTTAGGGGAGAACTAACGGAATATGATATTTCACATTTATTTGATCGGTTTTATAAAAAAGATAAAACAAGGGGCAGGACAAAAAGCAGCGGCCTAGGTCTTACAATTGCCAAAATATATATTGAGCAAATGAAAGGGAGGATAGAAGCTTGGGGCGATAAATATTTATATGTCTCTTGTTGTTTACCGGAAGTCGAGATCGGGTAAGAGATGAAAGAAAAGATAGATAGAAGTTGTAATTTATAGAATCTTGGAAATATTTAGGAGATATTTCCGGGGTTTTATCTGTTTTTTGAGAGAAAAAAATGTTATACTAAATTTAATCGAGTCAGTAAGAAAAGCAAAAGAGTAGATTTGTTGTCGTGCAATGAAAGCCAAGGTGGCAGACTTGGCGAAAATACTTGTAAGTGTTATTCTTAAATAATAGGTAATAGAATAACATTTACAGAGTAAATATGCTATTATAAATGATAAGAATGAAATTCGCTTTTAGGGGGAAAAAAATGAATTTAATATATAAAAATCCAGGATTAACGTATAGCATTGATAGCATTTTAGAGTTTCAAGGGGAAGAACAAAGTGAATGGTGGAGAGAGTCGCTATTTATTTTTTATACTGAAATCAATCGAGAAAAGTTTGATTCGTTGTCAAGAACATTACAAGCAGAATATTTAACGGAATGTTTGGATCGTGTATATCGAAAAAACGAAAAGGAAATAGAGGAGAAAATTGTAACGTATACAAGACATTGGGAAATTTATAGAAATCAGATTCAAGCTGCACTTTCGGATGCATTCCAGCTTGATGTATCTAATAAATATAATCATATCGTTGGCAATATTGGCTTAAATCCCATATGCCCCCGTTATTTAGACACGACCTCATTTGATGTGTTTTATCGTAACAGTGAAAAAGGTGCATTGGGAATGGCTTTGCATGAAATAATCCATTTTGTTTGGTTTGATGTTTGGAATAATTATTTTGGTGATGATGCCAATGATTATGAAACGCCTCATTTGAAGTGGGTACTGAGTGAAATGGTAGTTGATCCTATTATGAGAAATGATGAGAGGTTACATCGTATTAATCCATATTTTAATGATGGCTGTGTGTATGAATATTTTTACGCGATGAAAATAGACGGAAAACCGATACTTGAGACCCTTTACGGCATGTACGATAAGACAGATATTCATAGCTTTATGGAACAATCTTATGCATACTGTAAGAAGCATGAAGGGGATATAAGAAAACAAATGCAATAAGAAGAATCTTATATGGTAGGGTTTATCAAAAGTTATCGAAATCGTACATAGACACGATTGTATAGGTTAGATATTAGAAAAGGTGTATGAGGAAAAAAGTTAAGAAATGTATAACTAGAAAAAATAGGTAATATATGTTACAATTTAAAAAAGTAGTTTTGATAGAAGAAAGGTTTAGGGGAGAGTGAAATATGGGGGTATACTTTGGAGGATTTCGTTTTGGAGACTTTGGCAGTTTTTATTTGATGTATTCCTTAACTTCCTCAATTATATTTATTGGTTTTATTGTTATTCTTGGCGTGATTTTATACCGAGTTTTTAAGGGTGGCGTGCAATGGAAAAAAAATAATAATTCTCCTAGACTTACGGTAGATGCGAAAGTAATTGGTAAACGGATGGATGTGTCCCATCATCATCACCAAGGAATGAATCAAATGGGGCATCATTATTCCTCTACAACAACTTATTTCGTTACATTTGGATTTCCAAGTGGAGATCGAATGGAATTCCGCGTAAAAGATTCGGAGTATGGTTTGTTGGCAGAGGGAGACAGTGGGAGACTTACCTTTCAAGGAACTAGATATCTGGGTTTTGAGAGAGGCTTGTAAATTTTGAGTAACAAGAGAAATATCGTATTATATATGATAACCAAGGTTTAAAATGAAAAGGCCAAATATGAGTGAATGAAAACTCGTATTTGGCCTTAAATCATTTCCTCAAAACATGAAAGGCTTCTTCCATCTTATGATCGGCTAACAGCCAGCTGTCATACCATGAGCGTTCCTGCGCCAGCAGATGGCTTTACACCGGGCAATCTATTTGACTCTTCTTCAAATCCTTCTATTGCTGATTTATTTTCTTGTGAAATTGGTAAATCATACTCATCTCGAATTAATTGATTTAATGTTAAATTGTAGAGATCTGAAATTCATTTTACGGATAATAGATATTTTTTCATTAAATAACACTTTATCGTACCTCTTGCTATATCTTTAATGACTTAATTATACGAAAGATTAGCCAGACAACAAGAAAGTGAACTTTACATTGTGCTACTATTCGTTGCACCATAGATAAATTCATGATGAATGATATTTTTTTATCATAACTTACGATGGTTTTACGACTTGAAATGGGTCGTTCTTTACTGCCGTTATACTATATGAAAGTCCGTTTTAAAACGGATATTGAAAGCTTCCGCATAGGCATGTTCCAAAGGAATCCACAAATCTTGAAACCTATGCCATAATTCATCCCCATTACGGGTACGGATACGTTTTTCCTGTTCTTCAATGGATATATCAAAAAATGCGGTTAAACCATAGGTGGCTTTGCACCTAGGGTTTAACGCGTAGGCACCTTCCACAAACAATACGGAACCATCACCAATTTGTGCAAGAGGACCAAAGTCCATACGGCTGCATTCAAATACCTGGTAAGAAAATGCTTTCCTCTTGCAAAGATACGGTGCTACTTCTACAGAAAAACGCTCATAATGGACATTACCGCCTGGTTCTGCATAGCGTTCCGGAGTGCGTAATACGCTAGGTAGGAAAAAATCATCCATATGTACCACATCAGCTTCAAAAATTTGAGCCAGATATTTAGCGGCGGTAGTCTTACCAGATGACGAAAAACCATCAAGCGCTATAGACAAGCGCTCAGTATCGGGCAAGGTCTTCAACTGCTTATCAATGGCAATAATGAGTGGAAGCAAACGGGCGACCGGTCCGGCAAATACACGGTAATGTGGAGTATAAGTGTTGTGATATTGTTCGCTATGGCGAATTGTAGGATAACCTTGTTTTTTGTAATGATTAAGAAAGGTTTCCATTTCGCTATAAGAAAATGGAAACTGGTTGTTTTTTGAAAAAATCAGTAAACCATTTAGAGCATCTTTAAACCATTCTTTATCAGGGGGAGTTAATGCAGCATCCAAGGCAAATGCCCGTGACAAAAGGGGCAAAGATATGTCGGCTGCTAGGACACCGGGTAAATATAAACGGCAGGCACCATCAATACCGCCTATATTCTCGAAAAGTTGTGCGGAAGGATCAGGGGAAAGTCCGAGGCATTCCTCACGCAAAGCTTCCAGGGCTATGTCTGCACCACCGCAAAAATGTGCTGCGCCAAAGGCTCGCTGATAACACAATTTTACAGCATCTTGCGGCTTCATCAAAGGATAGTGGCGCACTTGTTCCTGAAGCGTTTGCGAGAACTCTTTAAATGAAAAAGGCATCATGCTTTATTCGGAGTCAGCGAAGATTTTTCTAGTAGCATAACAATTGCTGGTACGAGAATTAACTGTAAAATGATGGCTGGTACGGCATTTAGGACTGCACCGGCAAGAAAGGCAGAAAAGGTAAAAGATCCTCCATTGATTCCTAACAATACAAATTGGGCAGCCCCCCATACAAGACGACCAGCAATCATGGATAATATTAGGGAAGTATATACGGCGCATATTCTTGGTATTTTATTTTGTAGAATTTTGTAAAATAAACTGCAGAATAAGCCGTATGCAGCCAATTCAAAGGCCATAGCAATTGCTGTAGGGAACATTGGTGGCATACCCCAAATTAAACTACGGAGGATAGGTGCGATAAGACCGATGGCTAATCCCCATGGGCCACCACATATAAATCCGCACAACATGACTGGTAGGTGCATGGGACTAAGCATCCGTCCTATTTGCGGAATCTGGCCGGTAAAGAACGGCAGTACAAATGCCAGCGCCAAAAAAAGTGCTGAATACGTAAGTTTTTGAATGTTCTTGTTCATAAATATCCTCCTGGAATTTGTTAGGCTTAATGAAAGTAGACGAAATAAAAAAAGGACACCGAGAGCATGATTCTTCATGCAATCGGTGTCTTCAAGACGCCATTTCAAAAGACGTAAACTAACATAATTATAATTTTAACAGCTTCATACTGTTTAGAAAATCTTACCATATTACAATAGTCCTGTCAATAGTTTAGTAGCTCTGTTTGTTAACTATGTATAGGCAAAGGATAAAATTTAAAGCAGTTTACACATGGAAAATATTGGTAGAATGGTTTATTCTAAAATAGTGTAGTATTTACAAACTATGTTAATAGAATGAACAAAGGAGAGTATTATGACAAATCAATTTCCAGGTGGGGAATGGCCAGTTATGTTAACTCCCTTCACAAGGGGCAATGAAGTGGATTATGTAGCGTTAGAAAAACTAGTAGATTGGTATATTGAAAATGGTGTAAGGGGCTTGTTTGCTGTTTGCCAATCCAGTGAAATGTTCTACTTATCAATGGAAGAGAGAGTGAAAGTAGCCAAATGTGTCGTGGGTGCAGCAAGGGGAAGAGTACCCGTTATTGCATCGGGACATGTATCGGATGAATTTGAGGATCAAGTGTTAGAAATAAACGAAATGGCAAAGACAGGTGTAGATGCGGTAATCTTAATTACAAATCGTCTGGCAAAAGAAGAGGAAAGTGATGAAATATGGTTGGAGAATTTAAAGAGACTATTAGAAAAAATTGATGCAACGATCCCATTGGGGTTTTATGAGTGTCCATACCCATATAAGAGATTGTTATCACAAAAGAATCTAAAGTGGTGTGCAAATACAGGAAGATTCTATTTCTTAAAGGATACATGCTGCGACTTAGAGCAAATAAAAGAAAAGTTAAAAGTAATACAGGGTACGAATATGCAGTTATATAATGCGAACACAACTACCTTACTCGATTCGCTTCGTGCAGGGGCAACTGGATATAGTGGTGTAATGGCTAACTTCCATCCACAGTTATATGCTTGGCTTTGTGATAATTATGAAAGTGAAAAGGCCAATGGGGTACAAGCATTTTTGAGCATTGCGTCTTTAATTGAAAGACAGTGCTATCCAGTGAATGCAAAGTATCATTTAAGTACAATTGAAGGACTGCCAATGACAACGGTATGTCGGACAAGAGATAAAAACGAATTAACGGAGACATTTAAACAAGAAGTTAGAATGCTAAATCAATTAGTGAAACAGATGGAGCTTTAGTGAAAAGATAAATTGAAAGCGTGGTGAACCGCTTCCCTGTCAACTTGGTAGGGAACGGTTCATTATTTAATTATACGAAGGCATAAACCGTTCACGAAGTTATTGCAGTTAGCAAAGGGCTGTGCTAAACTTATCCTATATTATTATTGGGTTTTACATATTATTTTGGCAAAAACAGTCCTATCTAGTAAGGGATAATAATAAAATTATATTGAGATGGTTGATAGGAATCGGAATATGAAAAAGAAATATTTAACTTGGATTTGTTTGCTAATTATCGTAATAGCATTTTTCTTTATTGCTTTCAACAATTGTCTAGTAGTTACAAAGTATACAATTGAAACGGAAAAAGTTAATAATATGATTCGCCTGGCTGTATTGACGGACTTACATGCGACACAGTATGGTGAGAATCAAATTGAGTTAATAAACAAAATGAAAGACCAGAGGCCAGATGCTTTTTTGCTTGTTGGAGATATCTTTGATGAAAACCGAGACAAAGAGCCTGTTATGGAACTATTAAGTGCAATAGGAACCGAATATCCCGGCTTTTATGTATCAGGTAATCATGAATTCTGGTCCGGCGAGGTTGATACGTGGAAGAAAATGGTGGAATCCTATGGTGTTACAGTGTTAGAGGGAGATACGGTTACAATTGAAATTCATGGCGAAAAAATTCAAATAAGTGGAGTTGATGATCCAGATGGATTTTTATCTGCGTCTACGATTCAAGGAGAAGAAAAAGGAAGTTGGCAAGAGCAATTTGATTTTGCCAATAATTCCGTAGATCCCGCCCTATATTCCGTTTTATTGTCCCATCGTCCAGAATCTGTTCAGTTATATAATAATAGTAATTTTGATTTGATAGTGTCAGGCCATGCCCATGGAGGGCAAATACGTCTACCTTTCCTTATGAAAGGACTGTATGCGCCAAATCAAGGCTTTTTCCCGAAATATTCCAAAGGGCTATACAATCTAGGAAATGCAAATATGATAGTAAGTGCGGGGTTATGCAAAAGTGCTCTTCCTAGAATATTCAATCCTCCTGAAGTTGTAATTATTGATATTGTCCCGGTGCTCTAATTTTCGTAATAATAGGTATTCCAAGTAATAAAAAGGTTAAAATCACATAAATATAGAAATGATATACGATTAAAAGGGTCTAGGTGGAATGAAAGATAGGAAAAATAAAGCAAAAGAATGGCTTGGTGCAAGTTTAACCTATGGTCTCTTATTCTTGGCTTGTATAGGGATTTTAGTGGGATACACCTTTGTTGGAGGGGCTATTATGCGTCTATTTGGGTTTACCTATAAATCCTACCTAAGTATATTGTTTTACTTCCTAATTACAGGCATTGTTCGTTTACCTCTAGATATAATAGCCATGTCATTGCCAAAGATTTTAACGAAACTAGGTTTTATCAATCATTCGATAAGTGCAATTGTTCATGTATTTCTTGATACATTATTTAATAGTATTATATTC
>JBKTKK010000055.1:0-10675 GCA_047242405.1 Lachnospiraceae bacterium
TTTAAGACCCTTACCGAAGCATTTAGATGAAAGAGCAGTAGAAAAAATGATAAATCCAAATAAAGATGTAGATGGCATTAGTCCAGTGAATATGGCAAAGCTATTTGCCGGTGATAACAGCGGCTTTGCCCCTTGTACAGCCCAGGCCGTTGTTGAAATGTTGGATTTTATCGATTTGCCATTGGCAGGAAAAAGAGTTACAATCGTAGGAAGAAGTTTAGTTGTAGGAAAACCGCTTGCTCTGCTTCTTATGAAAAAGGATTGTACGGTAACCGTCTGCCATACAAAAACGGTAGACATTCCAAAAACATGTCAAAATGCAGAAATAGTAGTTGCTGCAGCGGGAAGAGCAAAGATGATCGACGAAAGATTCATAGCGAAGGGATCCATTGTCATTGACGTTGGTATAAACGTAGATGAGGATGGAAGATTGTGTGGAGATGTTGATCTTGCCTCAATTTCAAATGCGGCAATTGCAACCCCTGTTCCAGGTGGGGTAGGTACGGTTACTACTTCGGTACTTGCCAGCCATGTTATAAAAGCAGCAAAAATCAGAAGAAAATAATAAATCAGTTTAAGCTCATGGCTATAGTGGTAGCCATGAGCTTAATAGAAAGTAATAAAGTTTACCCATGGAGGATAATAATGATAAAAGATTTTTTACCGGTATGTCGGGAAGATATGAAAAAAAGAGGATGGGATGAGGTGGATTTTGTATATGTAAGTGGTGATGCTTATGTTGACCATCCTTCCTTTGGACATGCCATAATTTCCCGCGTTCTGGAAGCGCATGGGTACAAGGTTGCTATACTTGCACAACCAGATTGGAAGGATGACCGTGTGATTCAAGAGTTTGGACGGCCAAGGTTAGGTTTTCTTGTTTCCGCAGGGAACATGGATTCCATGGTAAATCACTATTCGGTGTCAAAAAAAAGGCGTCAACAAGATGCATATACACCAGGAGGAGCAATTGGGAAGAGACCAGATTATGCTACCGTAGTATACTGTAATTACATCCGTCGTGTATATAAGAATGTACCGATTATAATCGGAGGGATTGAAGCTAGTTTAAGAAGATTGGCCCATTATGACTATTGGTCCGATAAGTTAAAGCGTTCCATACTTTTAGATTCACAAGCAGATATTATTTCTTACGGAATGGGTGAACGTTCCATTGTAGAAATTGCTGATGCATTAAATGCAGGTATTGCTATTGCGGATATTACCTTTATTGAAGGCACAGTTTATAAGACGAAAACACTTGATTCGGTTTACGATGCAGAAATTCTACCATCCTATGAGGAATTATTATCCGATAAGAAGATTTATGCTAAGAGTTTTTATAAACAGTATTGCAATACAGATCCATTTGCTGCGAAATGTTTAGTGGAACCTTATGGAGAGCGCCAATATGTTGTACAAAATCCGCCATCGAAACCGCTAACGGAGCTGGAAATGGATGACGTATACCGATTGCCTTATATGCGTACGTATCACCCATCCTATGAGGCACTGGGTGGAATTCCAGCCATCTCTGAAGTTAAGTTTAGTTTAATAAATAATCGTGGATGTTTTGGTGGATGTAATTTCTGTGCATTAACCTTTCATCAAGGAAGGATTATTCAAACTAGAAGTCATGAGTCTATTATAGAAGAAGCAAAACAAATGACAGAAGATCCGGACTTTAAAGGTTATATTCATGATGTAGGTGGACCGACTGCGAATTTCAGAAGACCAGCATGCGAAAAGCAAAAAACCCATGGGGCATGTGTCCATAAACAGTGTCTTTTTCCTAAACCATGTAAAAATTTAGTTGTTGATCATAAGGATTATATTCAGTTATTAAGAAAATTACGAGAAATTCCAAAGGTTAAAAAAGTATTCATCCGTTCGGGAATTCGATTTGATTATGTTTTAGCAGATTCCGATGACTCTTTTTTGAAAGAGTTATGTATGTACCATGTAAGTGGCCAGCTTAAGGTTGCTCCAGAACATGTTTCAGAAAATGTATTAGCGCTTATGGGAAAACCAGAAAACACGGTATATCGTGCTTTTACTGAGAAATACAAGAAGATGAATGAAAAGCTTGGGAAGGAACAATATTTAGTACCATATTTGATGTCTTCGCATCCAGGATCTACTCTTAAAGACGCAGTTATATTGGCAGAGCATTTAAGAGATTTAGGCTATATGCCAGAGCAGGTCCAGGACTTTTATCCAACGCCTTCTACTATTTCTACCTGTATGTATTATACCGGATTAGATCCTAGAACGATGAAAAGCGTGTATGTGCCTGTTAATCCACATGAAAAAGCGATGCAGCGTGCGCTTATCCAGTACCGTAATCCGAAATTATACGAGCTTGTGGAAGAGGCACTCATTACAGCTGGAAGAAGGGACTTAATTGGATTTGATAAAAAGTGTCTCATTCGTCCAAGAAAATTAGCAAAGGAAAAGGAGTTAGAACAAGGTAAGCGAGGCAGTCGTCCAAAAGAAGGAGTTCGTGGAAAAGGACAAAATCAAAACGGTAAAAAGAAAGCGATTCGTAATACCCATAAAAAATCAGGAAAAAAATAAATAATATAGACGAAAAGAAAGAAAAGTGCTATTATATGGTAAACTGTTAAAACAATAAAATTGTTACGACAAAGGTGGATTTTAAGGCACGCCAGTAGTCATTATAAAGGAGGAGATAATATGTACGGTTTTGATGAAATCGAAGCATTTGACCCAGAAGTTGCAAAAGCGATGAGTCTTGAATTAGGTAGACAGAGAGATCATATAGAGTTGATTGCTTCGGAAAATTTAGTTAGTCGGGCAGTTATGGCAGCTATGGGAAGTCCATTGACCAATAAGTACGCAGAAGGATATCCAGGTAAAAGGTACTACGGTGGATGTGAATATGTTGATATCGTAGAAGATTTAGCTAGAGAAAGAGCAAAAGAATTATTTGGCTGTGAGTATGTCAATGTACAACCACATTCTGGTGCGCAAGCAAATATGGCAGTATTTTTTGCAATTCTAGAACCAGGTGATACGTTTATGGGGATGAGCCTAGATAATGGTGGCCATTTAACCCATGGAAGTCCAGTAAATATGTCTGGTAAATATTTTAAAGCCGTTTCTTATGGTGTCAATGATGAAGGATTTATTGACTATGATGAAGTTCGCCGTATCGCTTTCGAATGTAAGCCGAAGTTAATTGTGGCTGGAGCAAGTGCCTATGCCCGTGCCATCGATTTTAAAAAGTTCCGTGAAATTGCAGATGAAGTAAATGCAGTACTTATGGTCGATATGGCTCATATTGCTGGGCTTGTTGCTGCAGGAATGCACATGAGTCCGATTCCATATGCAGATGTGGTCACAACAACGACGCATAAAACATTACGTGGTCCTAGGGGTGGTATGATTCTTTGCAGCGATGCCGTTAATAAAAAGTATAACTTTAATAAATCAATTTTTCCTGGCATACAAGGGGGACCCCTTATGCACGTGATCGCGGGAAAAGCTGTTTGTCTCAAAGAAGCTTTATTACCAGAGTTCAAACAATACCAGCAACAGGTTGTAAAGAATGCACAGGCGTTGGCCAAAGGCTTACCAATCGAGGATTCACCTTGGTTTCCAACGGTACCGATAATCATTTAATGCTTGTTAATTTATTAAACAAAGGTATTACGGGAAAAGAAGCAGAAAAGATTCTAGATACGGCTAATATTACATGTAATAAAAACACGATTCCAAATGACCCGGCTTCTCCTTTCGTGACAAGTGGAATCCGCCTAGGAACGCCAGCAGTTACGACACGTGGTATGGTTGAAAAAGACATGGACGTAATTGCAGAAGCGATTTCTCTTGTCGTAAACGATGTACAAAAGAATAAAGATGAGGCAATGGCATTAGTAAAGACATTAACAGACACCTATCCTCTTTATAAGAACTTTTAAAATATAAACTGAAAAATCTTAAGCATTAGAACCAGCATTGCTTGTGCATGCATAAAAAGACAACCATTTCCTTCGTTGGAAAGGAATGGCTGTCTTTTTTTATGCCTTTGGGTTGGTAAGGCATCTTCGGTTATAAACGAGATGAAGGTACATGGCATCTTTTGCGCGGAGGGTATCGTGGGCTGCGATGGCATTTGTAATTTCCCGGTGTGTTTCGATTGTTTCCTGCATGAGCCGATTGTCGGTAAGTTGAATAAAGAGTGGGATGGAACTATTGATTACAGGGATTAACCGTGGGACTACAAGGTTTTTGCTACTTAAGGCAATCGCAGTGTGAAATTCAATATCTTTTTTTGTATGATCCTCCCCTGTGAGAAGGAGGGATTCCACCTCATCACAGAGGGTAGTAATCTTGCGGATATCCTCTTCTTCGGCGTGTGCGGCGGCCATCTCAGCAATGGCAGGTTCCAGAAGAAAACGGACATCCAAAAGATCAAGGGTCAGCTTCCGTTTGTCATCTATAAACGTAAATCCGAGAGGGTCTTCTACAACTCCTGGAGAGGAGGCTACATAAGTTCCGGACCCTTGGCGAATGGTAACAATGTTGCGTGAAGCGAGTAATTTCATGGCTTCCCGGATGGAACTGCGTCCAGCGCCCATCTTTTCTGAAAGTACAGATTCGTTGGGAAGTTTATCATTTGGTTGCAGTTGGGCTTCCAGGATATAGGCAATGATATCATCAGATAATTTTTCAGGTAAACTTTTCTCGATTGAATTCGTCATATGACTCTTCCTCTTTTCTTTTTATGCGATACAATAAGTATAGAATAAAATAAGAAAAAACAAATGTCAAACCATAAAAATAAATAAAAAAAGGTCTGATAAATTGTGAAATATTACGGGTTGATTTTTTGATATAAAAATTTTAGAATAAATTCATCAGATGAATATTAAGCGTTTGAATGAAAAATTGAGAAAAAAGGAGAAAAATCAAAAGAATGGTCAGATGTATTGAAACAGAAATTCATATGATGAATTTAAGGAGGAAACAAAGATGACAGAACCAGTATTTCATGCGGAACCGATGCGTCTGCTGATTGCTTCCGCAGCAGGAATTCTCTTATTGTTGTTTTTAATTATCAAGTTAAAACTACATCCTGTGATTTCTATGATGATTTCGGCTGTACTGATTGGGATAGGAGCCGGGATGCCGTTACATATGATTGGAGAGACGGTAGAAAAGGGTGTGGGAAAGACCCTGCAGGGAATTGCGCTATTGATAGGACTGGGTTCTATGTTTGGCGGGATTCTGGAAATCAGCGGCGGAGCCCAGCAGATGGCACAGACGTTAATCCGCAAGTTTGGGCAGCAAAAGGCAGGTTGGGCGCTGGGGCTGACCGGGCTTGTAATTGGTACAACTGTCTTTTTTGAGGCAGGAGTAGTAATTTTGATTCCCCTTGCCTTCAATGTGGCAAAGCAGACAAAAAAATCCACCCTTTCTTATGCAATCCCGCTGTTGGCAGGTCTTGCATCTGGATATGCTTTTGTTCCTCCATCAGCAGGTTCTGTCCTAGTAGCAAATGCTTTAGGCGTGAATTTGGGCATGATGATGGCAGTCGGAATTCCGGTGGCATTGGTTTCTACAATTGTTGCGGGTATTATCTGGGGCAAGATCGTGGGAGGTAGGATATTTACAAAACTTCCCGCTAATGTGGAAGAAATTGCAGATACAGAAAAGAATCTACCGTCTTTTGGAATCGTGCTTACAATCATTCTGATTCCTCTTGTTTTAATTTTATTCAGTACGATTTCGGGATATCTTCCGATTTCAGAAGGTATACAGTCAGTCCTACAGTTTTTAGGAGAACCATTTGTGGCATTGACGATTGCGACTTTGGTAGCTATGTATCTACTGGGAACGCGGATGGGATATAACCGGGACCAGTTAAAGAAGATTCTGGATCATTCTTTGAGGCCTGTGGGCATGATTCTGCTTGTAATCGCCAGCGGTGGAGTGATTCGTTGGATGCTACAGGATTCCGGATTGGGAAATATCATCGGTCCGCTCTTGGAAAAAAGCGGAATGCCATTGATTGTAATCGCGTTTCTCATTGCATTTCTGGTGCGTGCTTCCGTGGGCAGTTCGATTGTGGCAATGACAATGGCCTCTGGAATTATGGCGACAATGCCGGCGTTGGAGGGATGTTCTGTTCTCTACCGAGCAGCGATGTGCTGCGCAATCTGCGGTGGTGCAACGGCGCTTAGCCATGTCAATGATGCAGGATTCTGGCTGGTAGGAACCTTTTTAGAAATTGATGAAAAGACGACATTGAAGTCCTGGACGATTATGGAGACGTTGATCGGAATATCAGGTCTGGTTCTGGGATTGATTATTTCAGTTTTCGCATGATAGGAGAGGGGCCTATGAAGACAATACCCGTATACTTGAGAAATATGCAGGACGCAAAACACATTGTACAGGCAGCAGAGTCATGCAGAAAGGATGTGGATCTGCTCTGCGGCAGATATGTAGTGGATGCTAAGTCGATGTTGGGAGTATTCAGCCTTCCCTGCTTTGATGATGTTAAAATAAGAGTTGAGGAAAGTGATGCAGAGACTTTGATGAAATATTTGGAACATGTAGATGTTATCAGAATGGAGGAACATTAAAATGGAATTGACAAGTCAGAAATTAAGAAAGATTGCACCGGAATTAGACCCTTTGAGATTGGGAACAGGATGGAAACTAGAAGACCTCTCCAAACCACAGATTATCATTGAGAGCACATTCGGAGACAGTCATCCGGGAAGCGGCCATCTTCTGGAACTGGTAGAGGAAGCCAGAAAAGGAGTCGCAGAGACAGGCGGTTTCGGAGCACGTTATTTTTGTACTGATATCTGCGACGGAGAGGCACAGGGCCATGACGGAATCAATTATTCCCTTCCATCCAGAGATATGATGGCAAATATGATTGAAATCCATGCAAATGCCACACCTTTTGACGGCGGTGTATTTATTGCTAGCTGTGATAAAGGAATGCCTGCACATTTGATGGCAGTTGGAAGAATCAACATTCCATCTATCATTGTAACGGGTGGTGTTATGGATGCTGGTCCAGACCTATTAACTTTGGAACAGATTGGAATGTACAATGCCATGTGTGAGCGAGGAGAAATTTCCAAAGAAAAGATGGAATTTTATAAACACAATGCATGTCCATCCTGTGGTGCCTGCTCGTTTATGGGAACAGCATCCACCATGCAGGTAATGGCCGAGGCATTGGGATTGATGCTTCCGGGAAGCGCGCTGATGCCTGCTACCAGTCAGGATTTGAGGGAATTTGCAAAAAAAGCAGGAAAGCAGGCCGTGTGGCTGGCAGAACACAATCTCACTCCAGACAAGATTGTAACAATGAAATCTTTTGAAAATGCGATAATGGTACATGCTGCGATTTCTGGTTCTACGAATTCTCTGCTTCATATCCCTGCAATTGCCAAAGAATTTGGAATCGAGATAGATGGTGATATGTTTGACCGTTTACACAGAGGGGCGCATTACCTTTTAAATATCCGTCCGGCAGGAGAGTGGCCAGCCCAGTTCTTCTATTATGCAGGAGGAGTTCCTACTATTATGGAGGAAATCAAAGATATGCTTCATCTGGACGTGATGACAGTAACAGGAAAGACACTGGGAGAAAATCTGGAAGATTTGAAGAAAAACGGATTTTATGACAAATGTCAGAGGTATCTGGATCAATGGAATCTGAAAAAAGAAGACATAATCCGTCCATTTGACAAACCTTTTGGAACAGATGGAAGCATTGCAATCCTTAAGGGAAATCTGGCGCCGGGTGGAGCAGTCGTAAAGCATACGGTTGTACCAAAAGAAATGTTCCAAGCAGTGCTTCGGGCAAGACCTTTTGACTGTGAAGAAGATGCCATTCATGCTGTTTTGACACATGAAATCCGTCCGGGAGATGCAGTCATCATCCGATATGAGGGACCAAAGGGAAGTGGCATGCCGGAAATGTTCTACACAACAGAGGCAATTGCATCGGATGCAGAGTTGGGAGCAAGTATCGCCCTTTTGACAGACGGAAGATTTTCCGGGGCATCCAAAGGACCTGCAATTGGGCATATTTCTCCAGAGGCGGCTCAAGGTGGTCCGATTGCGCTAGTAGAAGAAAATGATTTAATTGAAATCAGTATTCCTGACAGAATCCTTCGGATTGTAGGAATCAATGGAGAAAAAAAGTCAGAAGAAGAGATCGAAGAAATTTTAAAAGAAAGAAAAAGCCGCTGGCAGCCAAGAAAAAATAAGTATACCAAAGGTGTTTTAAAACAATTTGCCGAGAAGGCAGTCTCCCCGATGAAGGGCGGCTACATGGAATAAGACGAAAATAAAAATACCAGAGATGAATTTCTACATGCAAAAGAGTTCATTTCTGGTATTTTTATGATAGAATAGAGTGGAACTTACGTCAAAGTAGCGTTTGGGGCTTGGTCCAATTACATTCGGTTACATCAGAACATAGAGAAGAGTGGCTGCAGCAGATAGAAGATCCACTGGAATGTTTTTAAAGGTTATGGATGAAATTGTGCCGACCGTTTTCTGGACCGATTTACAAACCTACGCTATGAGTCTGGAAAGTATAATAAGATAAATGAGGAAAATACGATTATGAAAAATACGATAATGGAGCTTGTATGGCTGGTGTTGATCTACTCTTTTTTAGGATGGGTGATTGAAACAATAGTAGGTACGATTAAAAAGAAAAAGTTTGTAAACCGAGGCTTCTCGACAGGACCGTTTTGTCTTGTATATGGAGTTGCAGCCCTTTTTATGACGATCACCATGGAAGAGTTAATGGCAAAACCTGTGTTTCAGTTCATCGGCTGCGGAGTTCTGGCTACGATTGTAGAATGGATGGCAGGGAAATTACTGGAGCATCTAAATCAGCACAAATGGTGGGATTATTCCGATAAAAAATGGAATTTCGATGGATATATATGTCTGCAGTACTCACTGTTGTGGGCGGTATTGGGACTTTTGGCAGTGCGATATGGAGATTCGTTCTTTTTGTCTCTATATCATATGATTCCGTCTTTTGTCAGAGATGTAATGCTCTGGATTTTGATTGGAGGAATGGTTTTGGATATGACTGCTTCGTTGGCAGCCGTTTTTGATATCCGAAAAGAGATGACGACAGCAATCCGCTGGAATAAGCAAGTAGCAGTATGGACGCAGAAATTCGCACGAATGATTGTGGGGCATGTGGAGAAGCGAATTGCAAAAGCCTATCCCGTACTCCTGGAAAGAGACAGAAATCATTACAAAGGAAAATTTGCAGAAGGCTGTGGGTTCTACTAATTATTCTCCTGTTTTCTGATTGGAGCGGTGCTTGGGGACTTTACAGAAACCATATTTTGTCGTCTAACAATGGGAACATGGATGAGTAGAAGTAGTCTTGTATGGGGGCCTTTCAGTATTGTATGGGGGCTTGCCATTGCCATTGTGACCGCACTTTTATATAAAGACAGAGAAAAACCAGACAGGCATATCTTTCTGGTAGGTATGTTTCTGGGAGGGGCCTATGAGTATGTCTGCAGCGTATTTACAGAGATTGTATTTGGTAAAGTATTCTGGGATTACAGTAAGATTCCTTTTAATCTGGGAGGGCGTATCAATTTGCTCTTTTGTTTTTTTTGGGGAATTGCAGCCGTGGTATGGATTAAAGGGCTGTATCCCAAATTTGCCCGATGGATTGAAACGATACCGGTTTTATGGGGCTATGTGCTGACCTGGATTTTGGTGGTATTTATGACAGTGAATATTCTGGTATCTATGGCGGCTCTGATGCGTTATGATATGCGTGGCAATGGAAAACAGGCGAAATATAAATGGGAAAAACTGATTGATGAACATTTTGACGATGAGAGAATGGGCAGGATTTATCCCAATGCAAAGTCGAGATAAGGCGGGTATTGAAGTGATCATATATAATGAGGATGCGATTACCTTTAAAGATGTTGATAAGCGTTTTTGGAGTAGCACTTTATATTTAGATCATGAATCTGTTATAGTTGAATATGGATCGGTTGCTCCATAAAATTCAAACTGACCACCAATAAGTTAGACGGAAAAATCGAACCTATTGGTGGTCAGTTTTTCGGTTGTGGCTTTTTTAATTTGAATAATTATGGGTGGCAACTTACTTGTGATGGTTGTTAGGAGGTTATGAGTAAGTCGGACATTTCATTCTGAATATCCGTTTCAGTTACTGGTATACTATTAGTAGCAAGAATAATAGCAAGGAGACTATAAATGAACGAAAAACAAAAAAAGTTTTTGCAATTTATATTGCAGCGTGTTGAAGCAGGAAACCAAGAGAAAGCAAAAGCATTATTAGAAGAAAGCTTTGCAAAGCAAGACGATGGAACTTTTTGCATTGAATATTTGCAAAGCATAAATCCTAAAATTTTAAAACTGATTAAGCCCCAATTTTATGAAGAGGTAAAAGATATTATTTATAATTTCAAAGCATAGCAAGAGAGAAAAAAACGACAGGCAGGTATTTCACAATCAACTAAAAAGGCATTTTGCGAAATCGGCCTGGGGAAATTCCAACAATCTTTCCAAAGCTATAAACAAAATTCGATTCACTATGAAAGCCGGAGGCAAAAGCGATTTCTGCAACCGTTCGATTCGTCGTCTTTAATAAGGTCTTCGC
>JBKTKK010000056.1:0-9667 GCA_047242405.1 Lachnospiraceae bacterium
GTTTTATATTCAGCCATGCCAATTGCTTTACTCATTCCGTGCACGTCCTTTCTAGTTATTTGCATCAATAATGATGAAATTATTATTTACTTCGATTACTTTTCCGCTAATTGACGCATGTATCGCAACGCTTAAGCCCTTGGCTGGTGCTGCAATTACTTGCCCCATTGTTACAGAGTCGCCGACTGCCACAACTGGCTGTGCCGGAGCACCAATGTGCTGACGAAGCATAATTTTAACACGTTTCATGTAAACGGTATCATCATGCAATGGTGCGTCTACATTATACTTTGTTAATCCTAGTCTGGACATCAAACGTTCCATTGGGATCTTGCGATATTCTCTTGAAGCCTCCACTGGAGCTGGTTCTACCTTTGGAACTTTTACTCCTGCACTTCTTAATCCACCTTTATATTCTGCCATTAATGTTCTTGGTGATAATCCCTGAAAACAGGAATACATTTCACAAAGTCCACAGGAGGAACAGAATAATGTATTAATAAAGATTTCTGGTTCTTGGATATCTTTACAAGTTGCGGCCCTCATAAATAAGTGTGGCTCAATTGGATGTCCTAATGCATGTCTTGGACATAAATCGGTACACATGCTGCATTGGCAACAACTAGCAGCAGCTCTAGCTAAATCAACTTTCGCCTTACCTTTTTTCTTCTGAATGATTAAATGATCTTCTGGAAGAACTAAGACTGCATTTGTTGTCTTTGTTACAACATCCTGACCGGAACCAATGTACCCCATCATCGGTCCACCCATAAAATAAACCGGATCCGGTATTGTTGCGCCACCTGCCAGGGCAACTACCTCGTCGATTGTAGTACCGAGTGGCACACGTACTGTTACCGGGTTGTTAACTTCCGCTACAACTGAAACAAGTTTGTCAACAACTGGGTGTTGATCATGAAGTGCACGATATAAATTATACACTGTTTCTACGTTAAATACAGCTACTCCGCTTTCAATGGGAATGCTTCCTGGTTTAACAACCTTCCCTGTAACTTCATAGATTAATACTACTTCATCACCAGCTGGATAAACTTCATCTAACAAACCAATTTTCATATTTGGAAAAGCGCTAATATTTGCCTCAAGCGCTTCGATTGTCTTTTTATATGCCTTTTTAATACCAATAATTGCTTCCTTTGCCCCAACAGTTTCCGCAATGAGGTAAAATGTGCTCATAATTTCATAAGCATGTTTTTCAAGAAGCTGTCTATGTAATCTTAGTAACGGTTCACATTCGGCGCAGTTAAGAATAATCGTTTCTGCTCGCTCATCTAGCTTTGCATAGGTTGGAAACCCAGCACCTCCAGCGCCAACAACACCGTTTTGCTGTAATACACTACTTAACTCTTTCATCTCCATATGTATCCACTACTCCAGTCCTGTTCCATCATCAATAATTCCAACAATTGCCGCATCGATTGGTGCTTTCTCGAGTCCGCACCCAATCCTTGCGGCACTCCCCTGGGCAACCAGCACATATTCGCCGATTCCCGCACCAACGTTATCAATTGCAACAATTCTATTATCCATCTTCAGGCTTTTCACCGGTTCCACAATCATGAACTTGCTGCCCACTAAATTTTCATTTTTTCTCGTGGAAACAACACTTCCCACAACCTTACCAATAATCATGTCATACCTCCGTACGCCTGCAGAATGTTGATTCACTGCCCATGGCAGGAATTACTGAATTACATATTCCAAAAAGACTCCATTTTAAGAATATGTAATCCAGCAATTCCTCACTAGGTAGTAAGAACAATTTCCACTTGCAATTGTTACTTAATGATTGATACGGTTTGACCCGTTGCAATCCTAGCCGCATTGGCTTCATCTGTGTCTATGTGCATTTCCAGGGTGAAACTGTCGTCAACTCGGATCTGAACATTATTAAAAATTGTCCCTCTTTCGTTATCAACTTTTACAGAAACAATATCACCATCTACAACTCCAGCAGCCTGAGCATCCTTAGGTGCCATATGTATATGTCTCTTTGCAATGATACAGCCTTCCTCAAGATAAATAACCCCTTTTGGACCAACTACTGCAATTGGTGCTGAACCAGCTATATTACCAGATTCTCGGATAGGTGCCTTTATTCCGAGTTTAATTGCATCTGTTGCGGAAATTTCTACCTGTGATTTTTTACGTACTGGACCTAATACTCTTACATTTTCGATCGCACGTAATTTCAGCCCAACAACGGTAACCAGTTCATTGGAAGCAAACTGTCCACCCATAAGCTCTTTTTTCTTCGTCAACTGATACCCTTTACCAAACAAAACCTCTACATGTTCTCGTGTTAAATGGATATGCCTTGCCGATACACCAACTGGAACCATGAAATTATAGTCTTTCGATTGTTCCTTATCCATTGCTTCCATGACCATCCGTGTAATTAATTCGATTGTTTCATTATTCAAATCATCCACCTACTTTTCTTAGACTTCTTTCTTTACTTATACCGTTATTCATTGAACAGGAAGTAGCACAATACCTGCCACTTCCTGAAAGTTTTTGATGACCGAAACGGCATTAGTAGTTCGATTATCTTACTGTCTTATTTTATAGCAGGTAAAATCTTTTCCACGTCTGTATGAGGTCTTGGGATTACGTGTGTAGCTACGATTTCGCCAAGTCTTGCTGCACTGCTAGAACCAGCTTCAACTGCAGCCTTAACAGCACCTACATCACCACGAACCATAACAGATACAAGGCCAGAACCGATCTTTTCTGTTCCCACTAATGTTACGTTAGCTGCCTTTAACATTGCGTCTGCTGCATCTACAGCTGCTACTAAACCTCTTGTTTCTACCATTCCTAATGCTTCCTGTGCCATGTTGATTCCTCCTTAAGATATCTATCTATTTTCCATCAGTTATCTATGAATACGCTTCCGCATTCTATACATCCATTGGCGCCCGCGCTTTTGCCAAACGACTTGCACTAAGCTGTACCATTTTTACCGTTTCCTCGTGTGGACTTGCAATCACATAGTGGGCAACTGGTTTTTTAATGGCATGATCCAGTGTTGCTTCCACTGCCTGTGTAACTGCAGAAATATCGCCCTGGACGATTACCGTAACGAGTCGTCCACCAAGCTTTCTCTCCCAGGTAACGACTTCAACGTCTGCTGTCTTACACATAATATCAAGACAGTCAATCGCCGCCGATACACTCGGAACTTCAATTAAACCATATGATTTCCCCATATCATCACTCCCTGGGTTTATTTAATGGTTGGAAGGATTTTTTCTACATCTGTATGAGGTCTTGGAATTACATGTACGGCTACCAATTCACCTAGTCTAGAAGCTGCTGCAGAACCTGCTTCTGTCGCAGCTTTAACAGCACCAACATCCCCACGTACCATAACAGTTACAAGACCAGATCCGATTTTTTCTGTACCAACTAATGCAACTTCCGCTGCTTTAATCATTGCATCTGCTGCTTCAATCGCTGCAGTAAGTCCTCTTGTTTCTACCATTCCTAATGCTTGCTGTGTCATCTTTTATTCCTCCTGAATAATATTATTCATTAATATATTAACATATCCATTACTGTTTGTCATTCAATCTATGACAGGAATCCAGTATATTTGTCGGTATTAGTTTTTATCAAATGCCTTTAATTTCAGCATTTTTTCCGTATCCGGTTCTGGCCTTGGTATTACATATTGCGCAACAATTCCTGATACTTTTTGTGCAGCTTGTGCACCGGCTTCCATTGCAGCCCTAACATCCTCCACACTACCGCGGAATTTCACCATTACCAAAAGCGGAACTGGAAGGGAGTCTGCATTGCCAGGCTTATTTTTATCAAATGGTTCCATTGTAACATTCGCCGCTTTACAACCCGCATCACCTGCCGCAAATGCAGCAACCAAACCGTATACTTCTAACATTCCTAATGCTTGCGCCATACCCTAGCTCCCATCTGCCCGTTTACGGGCAATTAATAAAGATTATCGATTATTTGTTGATGATGGCAATCTTTAATCCTTCCATTGCTAAGTTGGTCTTATGTCCTTCGTTAATCTGCTCCAGTGGGAATGTATGAGTAATTAACTTATCCATTGGAAGGCCAATGCCTTTTGCTCTCTTTAAGAAATCAAATGTAGTTGCGTAATCTCTTAAAGTATAAACCCAAGAACCTACAATTGTAATTTCCTTTGAACAAATATCAAAATGAGGATTAATCGTTGCATCTCCACCATTGATGAAGAATCCTAATTCACAAAGACCACCGCCATTACGGATGAACTTGTAAATATTCGCATGGGCGATTGGAGATCCTGTACACTGGAATGCAAAATCTGCTAAGTGTCCATCAAATGCAGCTTCGACTGCACCTGCAATGCTCACACCTTTGTAATCTTTAGCAACAGACTTGTAGCTCATTTTTTTGCAATCAAGACGTTTTTGTTCTCCATCTACGGCAACAATGTCGCATTGTTCTTAATACAGCAATACAGATAAGACCGATTGGTCCACATCCCTGAACAACAACTCTGCTGTTGAAGCGAAGAATTCCCGTTGTCTTTGCTCGTTCTACTGCATGGATTAATACAGCACATGGCTCAATTAAAACTCTAGAATATAAATCAAGATCACTTACATTGAAGATTGTAGAACCACCACGGATTAATATGTAATCAGCAAACCATCCATTGAAATGGATGTCATCGTCAGGAAGAAGACCATATACATCTGCTCCACCAACGTTTTGCTTGTTTAAATCGAACATTGTAATATCTGGATTGTCTTTGAAAATCATGCAAGAAACAACTTTATCACCTAAATGTAAATCCTTTCCTGCGCTATCTTTCTTTACGTTCTTACCCATTTTTACAATTTCGCCAGTTCCTTCATGTCCTAAGACAAGTGGGATTAAACCAAATGGATCTCTCTTAAATTCATGCGCATCTGTACCACAGATTCCACATCCTTCTACTTTAACAAGAATATCATCATCACCAACTTCTGGTAATGGGAATTCTTTGATTTCATAATTTTCTAAAGATGTTAACATCGCAACTCTGGCAGTCTTTGGAATTACGTTGCTTGTTGCAGGAGCAACTGCCTTTGGTGCATTATTTTCAACAGCCTGACCTGTCATTCCAGCCAATACCTGTTTTACAATTTCTTCTATATTTAATGAATTATTATCCATTTTAATTTTCCTCCAGTCTATCCTGTTTACCGAATACAGAGACTATCTGCCATTACACAACGTCTGCTCTTTGTAAAGGAGCGAGCGGAAGTTAAGCCTTCTCCTGTACGGCTGGCAATTGTAAATGTACAGAACCCTTCTCCACCAAAACCTAAGGCTGCATAAGAAGGCGCATTTTTTACAAGAATTGCTGTATCCAACGCTTTTGCATATTCGGTAATGTGATCGATGTTCTTGGAATGAATGTGTGCAGAATGACGGCATCCTTCCCAAGCCATAAGGCTTTTTCAATGCATCTTCGAAATGTACCGCGCACAATACCAAGAATTGGCATCATAAGTTCTGTCTTGATTGGAGGGATGTTCTTTCCCCTTCAAAGAAATGCAACGAATATTTTCTGGTACCGATACACCAATCATTCCTAATAATGTCTTTGCATCTCTACCAACGCACTTACGATTTAATCCCTTTGGAGTTAACACGGTTTCGATTAATTTATCCTGCTCTTCTTTTGATGCTAGGTAACAACCTTGTTCAGAAACCATGTAGTTGATCAGTTCATCCATAATAGAACTTACTGCTACTACTTCTTTTTCTGCAATACAAGGTAAATTGTTATCAAAGGTACATCCATTAACGATATCTTCTGCCGCTTTACGGATATCAGCCGTTTCATCAACTAATGCTGGAGGATTTCCAGCACCAGCGCCAATTCCTCTCTTACCGGAAGATAAAACAGCAGTTACAACGCCCGGACCGCCAGTTGCAGCAATTAAATGAATATCCTTATGTTTCATCATTGTGTTGCTTGATTCTAGCGTTGGCTTTACCAATGAACATGCAATATTTTCTGGTCCACCCGCTTCAATAGAAGCTTCATTAACTAAATTTACTGCAAAATTGGATGTTTTAATCGCTGCTGGATGTGGGTTGAAAACAACCGTATTACCACCTGCAATCATTCCAATTGAGTTACATAGAATTGTTTCACTTGGGTTGGTACATGGTGTAATAGCGCCGATTACCCCAAATGGACCCATTTCTATTAATGTAAGCCCTCTATCACCAGACCATGCCTCTGTCTTAATATCTTCGGTTCCTGGTGTTTTTTCAGCTAAAAGCTGATGCTTTAATATTTTATGTCCAACATTTCCCATGCCAGTTTCTTCAACGCCCATACGCGCAAGAACTTCTGCATTTTCCAACGTTTTTTTACGGATATTTGAAATAATTTGTTCTCTCTGATCCATAGACATTTTTCTTAAAACTGCTTGTGCTTTTTTTGCAGCTTCAATCGCCTCATTCATATCGGTAAAGATACCCATTTGACTCTTTGGTTCTTGCTTTAACTGCATTTTAGCCATAACTTCCTTCACAATGTCTTGAACCATTTGTTCGTTTACTGCCATGAATCTGCCTCCATTAACATGTTTTTGCCATAAGTTGCCAATTCACCATCTTGAGCTGCGCTACCACCGCTAATTCCGATACCACCGATTACTTTTCCGTTTACAAGGATTGGTTCACCACCGGGGAAAATTACAATTTTCCCCTGATTTGTAAACTGAACACCATACAAATCAGCGCCTGGCTGACTAAGCTTTGCCAAGGCTGATGTTGACATTTTTAAACTAACCGCAGTAAACGCTTTGTTTACCGCAATATCATAACTAGCTATGTATGCATCATCCATACAATGAACCGCAATGGGATTTCCCCCTTCACCGGCTATGGCAATTACAACATTCACTCCTATTTCCTTCGCTTTTCTTTCTATTTTAGAAATTAAATCAACCGCTGTTTTAAGAGTGATTTTCTTATTACATCTGCATTTATGTACCTGTGGGGAGGTCTTTTCCACCGCTTTTACGACAGATTCCACAATACGGGAAATTACGCTTTCATCCATACTAGATATTACGCTTTCGTCCATACGGGAACTCCTCTCCTTTAAGCGAATCAATTATTTTAATCCTAACTGTTCCATAACTTTCTTTGTAATAGAAGCAACTAATTCAGCGCTTTCATCTGTTCCATGGGCACAGTCTCCTCCGCATGTATGGCAGCTAGGCTGTCCATTTTTGTTGCTTACACATACATTTGCAGGGTGCTTTCCTGGTAAACCAAACTGTCTACGGATTTCGTATAATTTTTCTACTTGTTCTTTGGATAATTCCTTTGGTCCACCTAACTGTCTGGATAAGAATAAAAGTTGTGCGTAGAATTCTACAGATTCCATTTTGTGGTATGCATTTAATAAAGAATCAGAATATGCTAATGCACCATGGTTTTCTAACAATACTGCATCAAAATACTGAAGATGTTCAGAAACAGCATCTGGGATTTCCATTGTAGAAGGTGTACCGTATTTTGCAATTGGAACGCATCCTAAAGCGATAACAGCTTCTGGCATGATTGGCTGTGTTAATGGAATACCAGCGATAGCAAATGCTGTAGCATACATTGGATGTGCATGTACAACAGACTGCACGTCTGGTCTTTCCTTATAAACTCTCATATGCATTTTAATTTCGGATGATGGCTTAAATCCTGGATTTGCCTGAATTACTCTACCTTCAGCATCTACTTTACAGATAAATTCTGGTGTCATAAAACCTTTAGAAACACCTGTTGGTGTGCAAAGAAATTCGTTGTCACTAATTTTTACAGAAATATTACCATCGTTAGCAGCTACCATTCCTCTGTCATAGATTCTCTTACCAATCTCACAGATTTGTTTCTTGATTTCGTATTCGTTTTGCATATTCTTTCCTCCTGGATTGATGAAATATATTGTATTTCATTGGTTTCTTATACTATGTTTGTATTATACCTCCACAAACAACAAAAGTCAACATTCTGCTGTTGTTTTGTGAATGTTTTTTCCTGTTTATCACTAATTTCATTTTAAATAATGTGGTTTTGTGTTGATTCAACATCGCAATTCGTTGTTTTTACATTTATGCCTTCTGTTTCCCAAGGCATAACATCACCATCTTCTCGCAAATATTCCAATATCTCTGCGACCCCCTCGCCTTCCTTTGAACTGACAAAGAAAACCTTCTTACATCCTGCTAATTTTAGCCAGTTTTCCGCTCGGCTCGGTTTCGCATCTTTATGGTCAATCTTTGTTACAATACCAATTACTTCCCGATTTGCCATACAAGTAATACAAGGCGGGAAAAGGGAATATGGTTCTGTCGCCGAAATGAGAAGTCCCACAACATCTGCTTCATACGTATACATGGCTAATGCATGCCCCAATGTCTTCGTTTCCGCATATTCACCAGGTGTATCAATGATCACATCAAAATAATTCACGTATTGTGTCTTATGATATACGATTTTTTCACCTTTTAGAGCCTGTGTCAGCGTCGTCTTTCCACACTCACTTCTTCCCATCAGTACAATTTTCCTCATTTGTTTTCCCTTTCCGCCATACCTTACTTATGTCCTAGTAATCTGACTCACTACAAATCCCAACGTATCTTTTGCATAATCTACAAGGGCATTCATTGCTGCCTCTACTTCCGATACCGTTCCCGTTATAATGAGGGTCCCACTAAAACGGTCAACAAACCCTAGGTCAACACCAGCTGACTTTGTCGCAATATCTGCTGCAATAATTGCTGTTTCAGCCGGACTCATCGTAACAATTCCGATTGCTGATTTTGCATAATCTAGGTCAGGATTTAACCCTAGCTTTTGATATAGAATCTCATCAGGCGCTGCTATAATGTGTGCAAGGGTTATTTGTTTTCCGGGAACTAGTTCTTGAACGATACGTAGTTTTCCCTCATTTGATAACATATCACTAAAATCCATACGATTATCCTCCGATCTGGCAGTCCAATCCGCTAACATCCTGGGCTGTTTTTCTTAACATTTCTACATAAGCCGCTTCCATTGGCACGATGTCCTTCATTAAATACTCCCGACCTAGACCCTCATACTTATCTTGTCCAAGCCTATGATAAGGCAGTAAATGAATTTTCTTAACACCAGGTAAAGTTTTTACAAATCGTGCAATATCTGCAATTTCTTCCGGTGTTGCATTAAATGTCGGAATAACCGGAATACGGATAATTAGCTCTGTCTGCCCAGATGCCGCAACTTTTTTTGCATTCTCAAGCATTAATTCATTGGATTTTCCCGTGTACACTTCATGCTTTTTCGGATCCATGTGTTTAATATCCATTAAATAAGTATCTAAATATGGAAGAATTCGCTCTATCACCGAATAATCAGCACAAGCCATACTTTCCAGTGCAGTTGTAATCCCTTGTTCTTGGCATCCTCTTAAAAGTGCTTCACAGAAATCAGGCTGACAAAGACTTTCACCACCGGATAGGGTAACCCCTCCATTGCTTCTCCGATAATATTGACGGTCTTTTTCCACTTCTTCTAACACTTCTGCCACGGTAACATCACGGCCGATAATTTGAGGCTTTCCTTGCACCATCATCGTTTCGAT
>JBKTKK010000056.1:9677-10637 GCA_047242405.1 Lachnospiraceae bacterium
GGCATCGGAGCACACATCCTTTTAAAAACACAATGGTACGTATTCCTGGACCATCATGAATGGAAAATCTTTGAATATCAAATATTCGCCCCTTTGTTTCTCTATAATCCACAATTTCCTCCAATTCAAGCGGTTTACTATCCGCTATACTACTTGCTCATAGAACTGCAACCGCAGCTATCAGGCGGGTCCCCCGCCTGATAAAATATTTCGTTAAAATCCCTGCTGTGTACGGTTAATAATATCATCCTGCAAAGATTTGGATAATGTTGTAAACAATGCGCTATATCCGGCAACACGCACAACGAGATGCTTATATTTTTCCGGATTTTTTTTGTGCATCGATTAATGTTTCACGACTTACTACATTAAACTGTATGTGCATACCTTTTTGATCAAAATAGGCGCGAATCAATGAAGCAAACTTTTCCAAGCCACTTCTTCCACTTAGGGCAGAAGGATGGAATTTCTGGTTGAACAACGTACCATTTGAAGCAATAAAGTGATCCAGACGTGCCACAGAATTACAAGCCGCTGTTGGACCATTTATATCTTTTCCTGCTGATGGTGATACCCCATCTGCTACTGGCGTATGTGCCAAACGACCATCTGGAGTTGCTCCCGTTTGCGCACCGAGCGGAACATTTGCAGAAACTGGATATAAACCAGCTTGGTACTTTCCACCTCTCGGGTTTTCATAATTCTCTAACGGTTTTGTATAGGTATAGGCAACATCACGGGCAAACATATCCACTTCCATGATATCATTACCAAACTTAGGTATTTCTTCAATCATTTCACGAAGGTGTGTAAAACGCTCTTTTTCTTCTGCCGTAGCACCATTTGCCATAACAGTAGCCAATACTTGTGCAATTTGTTCTGGCCCAACTACTTGGCCACTTTCTTGTAAGTTTTTCACAACTTCAACCGTAATTTGCTCTGCTGTTGCCGGATCGATTC
>JBKTKK010000057.1:0-10545 GCA_047242405.1 Lachnospiraceae bacterium
TTAGTCTTTATTCTTACATAAATTTTGATATAGACAATCAAAAAAAATACGGAATAAGAAAATAATATCTCGGAAAAATAGTAAGGATTGATAAAAATGAGAGCAAAGTTATAACGATTGACGAGGTTAATTTAGAAGTTCAAACATTAGCTTCGACGGACGAAGGCGTGGCGTTTCTTGTTTCTTGTGAAGGAAAACAAATCTATCATGCCGGTGATTTACATTGGTGGACGTGGATCGGTGAGACAGAGGAAGAATATAGAGACATGGAAACGAGGTTTAAAAGTGAAATTAAGAAATTGGAAGATGTAACAATTGATATTGCTTTTGTTCCACTCGACCCTAGACAAGAAGCACGTTTTTTCTGGGGAATGGATTATTTTATGACGCATGTAGAAGCACGCGTTGTTTTTCCAATGCATTTTCAGGAAGATTATAGTGTCATAGCAACTTTAAAAAATATGGATGTTTCTAGTTCTTATAGAGAAAAAATAATGGATATTAGACAACGAGGGGAGTCTTTTACCATATAGGGGGAGCGGAGATGCGTGTTGTTGTATATGAGCGGGTGAATGATTTTTATGAAAAGTATAAAGCGTTTATGCTACAAAAGGAAGCGGTAATGCAGTTGATTTTTGCCAATGTATGTGCCCATTCTGGCGAAATGAGTAGGGAAGAAAGCTTTTTTGGTGCATGTGTGGGAAAGCACACAACGTTGCTTTTCTGCAATTGTCAACCATTTAATTTAGTTGTTTGTTCAGTAACAGATGATGTGGATAAAGAAGCTGTACGTGAGCTAGCCTTATACTTGATCGAAAACAAGCTAGAAATAAATGGTATAAATGCAAATAAGGAAATTTGTGACACCTTTATTAACGTTTATACGCAGCACACAGGTGTGGCTCTGCAAGAAACGCTTGCTATGGATATTATGGAATTAAGAGAATTAAATCCCATTAAGCTGGTAAAGGGAACGATGCGAAAGGCAAGGGCGAGCGATGTTCATTTAATTGCATGCTGGGAAGTTGCCTTTGCAAAAGAAGCCCTTGGGGAGGAGCAATTTGTAAAAGACCGTATTGACCGTGTAAGACAAAAAGTAGATATGGGTATTATTTTTCTATTTGAAAATGGCGATGGCAAGATTGTATCCATGGTTGATGCAGCAAGAAAGTTAAAAAAGGGGATTGTTTTTAACGATGTATATACACCGAGAGAGGAACGGGGAAAAGGGTATGCACAGACGAATATGTTCTACGTAAGTCAACATTTTCTCAATGAGGGAAAAGAATTTTGTACCTTATTTGTAGATAAAAAAAATCCCATCTCGAATCGGGTGTACAAAAAAATAGGATATGAGATTGTGGAAGATCTACGATTATCGGATTTTATAAAAAAAATATTCTGTCAAGAAAAAATACTTGACAAGAAATAAAATATCGGGTATGATAACGGAGGTAAAGCGACAGGAAAGAAACGTGAGAGAACTATGGAAAAAATAGTAGAACAGACGATGTTATATGATTTTTATGGCGAGTTGCTTACCAATCATCAAAAACATATTTATGAGGAAGTTGTGTTCAATGACCTATCCTATAGTGAGATCGCAGAGGAAGAAGGCATTAGCAGACAGGGTGTACATGACCTGATAAAGCGTTGCAATAAAATCCTGTATGACTATGAAGAAAAACTTCACTTGGTTGAACGCTTTATGCGTACGAAGAAGCTGGCGGAAGAAGTAAGGCAGCTGACACAGGATTACAGACAATCAAGGGAAGATGCATTCATTGATAAGATTGAAGCAATCTCAATTAAGATTCTGGAAGAAATATAAAGGAGAGGTTGTCTATGGCTTTTGAAAGCTTAGCGGATAAGTTGCAAAACGTATTTAAAAATCTACGTGGCAAGGGGCGCCTGACAGAGGCAGATGTTAAGGCAGCCTTAAAGGAAGTTAAGATGGCTTTATTAGAAGCCGATGTTAACTTTAAAGTAGTAAAAGAATTTGTAAAGGCAGTGCAAGAACGTGCCATTGGACAGGATGTTATGAATGGTTTAAATCCTGGCCAAATGGTAATTAAAATAGTAAATGAAGAACTCGTAAAATTGATGGGTTCTGAAACAACAGAAATCGCCTTTAAACCTGGAAATGAGATTACGGTCATTATGATGGTCGGTCTCCAGGGTGCTGGTAAGACAACAACAGCAGCAAAATTAGCTGGTAAGTTTAAGGCAAAAGGTAAGAAACCATTACTAGTTGCTTGTGACGTCTATCGTCCTGCAGCAATCAAACAGCTACAAATCAATGGTGAAAAGCAAGGGGTAGAGGTCTTCTCTATGGGAGAAAACCATAAGCCTGTTAATATTGCAAAGGCTGCCATTGAACATGCACAAAAACATGGACAAAATGTTGTACTTATCGATACGGCTGGTCGCCTTCACATTGATGAGGGTATGATGGATGAGCTGGTAGAAGTAAAAGAAAATACCGGTGTAAGCCAAACGGTATTGGTCGTAGATGCGATGACAGGACAAGATGCGGTAAATGTAGCAACAACGTTTAATGATAAGATTGGTATTGACGGTGTTATCCTAACAAAGTTAGACGGTGATACGAGAGGTGGAGCGGCGCTTTCCATTCGCTCGGTAACGGGAAGACCAATTTTATATATTGGTATGGGTGAAAAACTATCTGATTTGGATCAGTTTTATCCAGACCGTATGGCCTCTAGAATCCTTGGCATGGGCGATGTTATGAGCCTTATTGAAAAGGTGGAAGCGCAAGTAGATGCAGATAAAGCGAGAGAGCTAGAGCAGAAGATTAAAAGCCCAATTTGATTTCAATGATTATTTAGATCAGATGGAACAGATGAAAATATGGGAGGTTTTGGAGAAATCTTAAAATGCTTCCTGGAATGGGCATGGGGGCAGATGAAAAATATGCCGGAAATTGATGAAAAGCAGTTTGAACGTGTGGAGGCTATTATTAAGTCTATGACACCGAAAGAACGTAGTAATCCGGATATAATCAATGTTTCCAGAAAAAACCGGATTGCAAAAGGAGCTGGTGTGACAATTGCAGAGGTAAATAAACTGATGAAGCAATTTGAACAGGGCAGGAAGCTGATGAAACAGTTACCAGGCATGATGGGTGGAAAAGGTAAAAGAGGTAAGCTACGACTACCCTTTTAACATATAGTGGTTATCCACAGATATATTTTTTATAATTACACGGAGGTGAATGAAAATGGCAGTAAAAATGAGATTAAAGAGAATGGGACAGAAGAAGGCTCCTTTCTATAGAATTGTAGTTGCAGATTCCAGATCCCCAAGAGATGGTAAGTTCATTGAAGAGGTTGGTATTATATCCAAACTTAAACTAAGCGTTATTAAATTCAATGAAGAAGTGGCTAAGAAGTGGTTGTCAATGGCGCACAGCCAACAGAAACTGTTGCTAAGCTTTTAAAGATTGCTGGTATTGAAAATAATTTCCATACCCTTAGTGGAGGTGAAGTATGAAAGAATTAGTTGAAATCATTGCGAAATCACTAGTAGACCTTCCAGATGAAGTGGTTGTAACAGAAACAGAGACCGACAAAGGGATTGTTGTTGAATTAAAGGTTGCACCATCGGATATGGGAAAGGTAATTGGCAAGCAAGGACGAATTGCTAAGGCCATTCGTTCAGTTGTAAAAGCTGCAGCTTCCAGAGAAGATAAGAAAGTTATTGTTGAAATACAATAAGCAAGGGCTGTCCAAAATAGAAGACTATTTTGTGGCAGCTTTTTTCATATAAGCGGTTATACGATAGCCAGTGGATAGGAGTAAACGATATGGATGATTTATTACGAGTTGGTGTTGTAACATCCCCTCACGGTGTAAGAGGAGAAGTAAAAGTATACCCAACAACGGATGATTTAGAGCGATTTCGTGAATTAAAACATGTAATCATTGATTTTGGAAAAGAGAAAAAAGAACTTGAAGTTGTTGGAGTAAAATTTCTAAAAGGAATGGCAGTACTAAAATTCCGCGGATATGATAATCGTGAGGATGTAGAAACGTGGCGTCAAAAATCTCTTTTTGTTACGAGAGAAAATGCAGTGCCTTGTGAAGAGGGCGAATATTATATAGCTGACTTAATTGACCTAGATGTGTGGACGGATGAAGGAAAGCAGTTAGGTGTATTAGTAGACGTCATACAAACAGGAGCAAACGATGTATATGTTGTTCGTATGGAGAATAAAAAAGAAGTATTAATACCGGCAATTAAAGCGTGTATTTTAAATGTGGATTTACTAAATAATAAGATGGATGTTCATCTTTTAGAAGGGTTACTCGAACTATGACAAATTTTCATATCTTAACGCTATTTCCAGAAATGATAAAGGATGGCTTAAATACAAGCATTATTGGAAGAGCCGTTCAAAAAGGATTACTTTCCATTGATGCAATTAATATACGGGATTTTACGAAAGATAAGCATAATAAAGTCGACGACTACCCTTATGGGGGCGGTGCAGGGATGGTTATGCAGGCACAGCCTATCTACGATGCTTATAAATCCATTGAAGAAAAAATTGGCGATAAACCACGTGTTGTATATTTAACACCTCAAGGAAATGTGTTTAATCAAAAAATGGCCACAGAGTTAGCAAAAGAAGAGCATTTAGTATTTTTATGTGGTCACTACGAAGGTGTGGATGAACGAGTGTTAGATTTAATTGTAACAGATTACGTTTCCATTGGTGATTATGTATTAACAGGCGGAGAATTACCAGCTATGGTTATGGTGGATAGTATTTCTAGATTAATACCTGGGGTTTTAAATAATGAGGAATCGGCAGAAACTGAGTCATTTCACGATAATTTATTAGAATATCCGCAGTATACGAGGCCAGAAGAATTTATGGGAGTAAAGGTCCCCGAAATATTAATGTCCGGTCATCATGCAAAAATTGAAGACTGGCGGAGAAAGAAGTCCATTGAAAGGACCTTCCAACTAAGACCAGATTTATTAAACGGAGCGCGCTTAACGCCAGAGGAAAAGAAATATTTACAATCAATTCGAAGACGTCGAGATGTAGAGTAAAAAGAGGCATAGATTATAATGTAAGCTATAATCTATGCCTCTTTTGTTATAAAAAAATTATGACGAAATATGTGATAAATTCTGGATAGAAAAAGAAAGGATCTATATTGACGAAACAAGTTAAATGTTTATTATATAATTATTTATGTGTTAAGATGCATGAAAGATGTGTATAGGTATGCAACATATAGGGGGATGTTGCACATATTTTTACGCAGAGACTTTGCTACGATACAATTGTGAAGTGAAACAAGTGTAAAACACTGCAACATGAGAGAGGAGAGTTTGGGATGAAAAAGAAACAAAGAGCGATTGTCATAACATCTCACCACTTATGGCTCTACGCCATTGAAGGTATTCTTGCTAGGTCGTTTAATAAACGGAAAGTCCGCTTTTGACTGCTGGGTTGATAATTTCACAAGTATAGCCGTTGTAAGCGCTGTCAATTTCAACCCAAATTAGCCATGTGGCCATATCGGCAGTACCAATATCAGGTACATCATAGGCTAATTTTATTTTTAATAATTGGCCGTCCGTGGAAATGGAGTCAACGGATACACCAATGGATCCGCTTCTTGTCGTTTGTGTTATTAACAATAAAGAAGAATTTTCAAAGAAAGCTGCATCATATTTGTCAAAAGCTCCAATGTTTTTATATGCATTTAAGTCAGAAACGTTTTGAAAAATGGTAGCTTCACTTCGATTTAAATCATATGTAAGTTTTGTTTTATCTTCATTTTGAAAAGATAGGAGTGATTCTTGAGAAAATGTTTCATCTGTGTTAAAATCATTTGGTGATAATGTTATCATAGAAGCCTCCGTCGTTAGAGTCGTTGATGATTCGAGTGTTTCTTGTAAGGGAAGCGTTTCAGAACGAGACGTTTCAATGATTTCCTCTATTGAGGTACTTTCCCTTGATGTGGGAATTGAATCTGTGTTATTATTTTTTTGGTTGCATCCAGTAATGATACAAGATAGCAAAAGGAGTGGTATCAAATATTTTTTTTTCATAATAAAGCCCTCCGTGTATGGAAATCTCAATTTATTATAAGTATATACCAATAACTGGAAAATCGCAAGGCGGACAGTTTTAATAAACATAAAAAAAGCTTGACAATTAGAAAAGCATGTGATAATATATCAATGTTACAAAAAATAATGAACAGGAAAGCAGAGTGTCCACTCTCACCTTAGCACAAGAAGTGACTTGGGTTAATATTTGAGAATGTAAATGTACTTAAATGGTGGATAGGTCTGACTATCTATCATTTTTTTTAATTCAGGCGGTTATAGCCGTCTACCAATATTAATATGGGGGTGCACAATTATTAGCGATTTAATGATTAACGAACAGATCCGAGACAGAGAAGTCCGTGTGATTGGTGAAAATGGAGAACAATTAGGAATTATGTCTCCTAAAGATGCAATGAAGTTGGCGAGAGAAGGAGAATTGGACTTAGTAAAAATAGCTCCGACTGCGAAACCGCCAGTGTGTAAAATCATCGATTATGGCAAGTATCGTTATGAACTAGCCAGAAAAGAAAAAGAAGCAAAGAAAAAACAAAAAGTGGTCGAAGTGAAAGAGGTTCGTTTATCGCCCAATATTGATACAAACGACTTAAATACTAAGATGAATAGCGCACGCAAGTTCTTGGAAAAAGGCAATAAAGTAAAAGTTACTTTGCGTTTTAGAGGTCGCGAAATGGCTCATACGGCTAGTTCAAAACATATTTTGGACGAATTTGCTGAAAGCTTGAACGATATAGCTACAGTAGAAAAACCTGCTAAGCTGGAAGGTAGAAGCATGAGTATGGTTTTAACTGATAAGCGTTAGTGCTTTCATAAATTTAGAGAATAACAATAGGAGGATGAAATAAAGCCAAAGTTAAAGACAAACCGCGCTGCTGCAAAGCGTTTTAAGAAGACAGGTACAGGAAAATTAAAGAGAATGAAAGCTTATAAAAGCCATATCTTAACAAAGAAGTCTACTAAGAGAAAAAGAAATCTTAGAAAGGCTGCTATGACAGATTCTACAAACATTAAGAACATGAAGAAGATTTTACCATATTTATAAGAGAGAGTAGAGGAGGAATACCGATATGGCAAGAGTTAAAGGCGGTTTAAACGCTAAAAAGAAGCATAATAGAGTATTAAAGCTAGCGAAGGGTTATAGAGGCGCTAGATCAAAACAATATAGAGTTGCAAAGCAGTCTGTAATGAGAGCTTTGACTACATCTTACGCAGGTAGAAAAGAGAGAAAGAGACAGTTTAGACAGTTATGGATCGCTCGTATCAACGCTGCAGCAAGAATGAATGGTTTAACATACAGCAAATTTATGTATGGTTTAAAATTAGCTGGTGTTGATTTAAATGAAAGATTTTATCTGATATGTATATCAACGATGAAGGTTTGCAAAGCTTGCAGAACTTACTAAAACAAACTGCTTAATTTTGCGAGGTAATATACATTACCATCCTATCCAACTGATATTCTGCAATTGGATGGGGACTAGTCATATATTAAGAACAACTAGAAAAAGTAAAGGGGTTGTTTTGCCCCCTAAGTATAATAATCCGTGTAGTCCTCGATAGCTCATGGTAGAGCACACGGCTGTTAACCATGGGGTTGTTGGTTCGAGCCCAACTCAGGGAGGTTTTTATGCTTGCAGTTTGTGCTTGTCCATACCAGTTGGATAGAGCAACGGCCTTCTAAGCCGTGGGTCGGGGGTTCGAATCCCTTTGGGCACAGTTTTATGTTTTTTATCGCAAACCGGCTGGTTTGCGATTTTTTCTTTAAATAAAAAGCTTGGAGGAATAATTTGATACAAAGAATCGTTTTAAAGATGCGTAAGAAAATGTCTAGATTGAATTTTATAAACCGAACACCAATGGATTATCGTTTGTTAATGGTTATTATGCTTCTAAATCTGTTCGGTTTGATTATGATTTACAGTGCAAGCTATTATTATTGTAGCCGTTCATCCGCCTTGGGTTATAATCCTTCCTACTTTTTATTTAACCAAGGGAAATACGTTTTTTTAGGTATTATATTGATGATCGGCATTTCGTTTATTGATTACCATCAATGGAGAAAATTTGCTTGGCCGGCCTATATTGGTGGTGTCATTCTAATTTTCTTATTAAAAGTACCTGCTCTTGCAGTGGAAGTAAATGGAGCCGTTCGATGGCTAAAATTTGGTCCCATTCAATTCCAAGCGGCAGAACCAGTTAAGTTGGCGATGATTTTATTTTTTGCTCATTATATTGCAAAAAATAAGGTTGTGCACCCTAGAAATCTTTGGTCCGCATTTGCTTTGGCGGGGCTAGTATCTGCTTTGGTATTTTTGATTTCGGACAATTTGAGTACAGCAGCAATTATATTTGGCATGTGTTGTTTGCTTATATTTATATCACATCCGAAAACAGCACCATTTGCTTTGGTTGTTGCAGTTGGTTCTGTACTGGCGGTAGCATTTATTTATTTTGGCGTTTATTTACAACCAGCAAGTTCTGGTACCGGCGGATTCCGTATGGAACGTATTCGAGCATGGCTTTTTCCAGATGAGTACGCCACTACAAAAGCATTTCAGCCATTGCAGGCAATGTATGCAATTGGGGCGGGAGGATTTTTTGGAAAAGGGTTGGGACAGAGTTTGCAGAAATTCAAAATTCCAGAACCACATAACGACTTTATTTTAGCTATCATTGCAGAGGAACTTGGAATTTTCGGTGTGATTTTGCTGGTATTTCTATTTGGCTATATGTTATATCGGATTTATCTCATTGCCCAGAATGCGGTAGATATATTTGGTAAGTTAATTGCGGCAGGGGTGTTTTCACAGATTGCCCTGCAAGTTATATTAAATATCGCAGTTGTCTCAAATTCTATACCAACGACAGGGGTAACACTACCATTTATCAGTGCTGGTGGGGCATCGGTGTTATTTTTACTAGCAGAATTGGGTATTGTATTCAGTGTTGATAAAGTTTCAAAAGAAAAGGTGCTCGTGGCCCAAGTGCAAAAAGAGATGGAAAAGCAAAAGAAAAAACGAATACATAGCGATTATATTTAAACAGAGGAGGAAAAAATGCTACATCATGCGATAGAGTTTTCTACGTTAGCACATAAAGGACAAGTTCGAAAGGCAACAGGAATTCCGTATATTGTTCATCCGTGTGAAGTAGCAGTTATTTTAGCACAGGCAGGAGCTTGTACAGAGGTGATTTGTGCAGGTATGCTACATGATACGGTGGAAGATACGGATATTACGATTGATGAAATAAGAAAAGAATTCGGCAATCGGGTTGCGGATTTGGTGTGGGAAAGGACCGAAGACAAGACGCTTTCATGGGAAGCCAGGAAGCAAAATACCATTAACAGTGTGAAGTCTATGGATCCAAAGGATTCGCTTGATAGTATGCTAATTGTTTGTGCGGATAAATTAGCGAATGTTCGTAGTATGAAAGCTGACTATGAACGAATTGGAGAGGAATTATGGCACCGGTTTCGGCGAGGAAAAGAGTATCAAAAGTGGTACTACAAAGAAATTGTTCTTGCTCTTTCTAGTTTAAGTTCTTATTCTATGTATCAGGAATTGAAACAACTGGTATTGGAACTCTTTTGTTGATTTGGCTTTAATAAGAAAAAGGACATTGATTTGATGCGCCTCCAATAAGTTGGATTTTTTAGCGTAGTAGTTTTGGACTGCTACGCTATTTTTATTAATTTCTTTTGGGGTTTTCGTGGATGCATTAAATAGGCGTATTTTTCACGATTTAAACCCAATAACATGACTTAATAAACAGATAATTAATGAATAATTATATTAATAATAGTAAATAGCAGTAAATTATTTGAGTAAATAGATATAATTCTGACAATAAAAAGAAACACAGAAAAAATAAAAAATAAATATAAAAAGTATTGACAATAGATAAGATATAGAATATAATAAAGACAAGATAAAATAAATAAGCAATTTAATAGAAAAGGAGATGATTCCCTTGGTAACATAAGACAACTACTACTCTAATAGATTCTATCGTTTAGAATTGAGATTATAAGAGTGGTATAAATTTAAATATTTGTTTTTTTACATTTAACAAAAGATTAAAAAGAGTGTAAATTTCTTAGAGGTACTTATAATTCAAATAGTTAATCTGAAATTGATGGGAATTTGCATTTAATAGCAAAAGATTGAAAATCAGATGAATTTATCAAAGACCTATAAAATAATAAGATAGATGGTAGTAAAGGAATCTTAATCAGAAACTAACATGCGGGTATAGCTTAAAAAAGGTAATAGAGTATACATATAAATGTAAAGACTCGAAAGAGACAACATAAGTAAGACTTTTTGACGGTATCGCTGTTTGTATAGAATGAATAAGGATAAAATAATGAAAATCAATGAATCGGATTTTATAGGGAGGTTTGCTATATCGTTAAGTAAATCAAATCAT
>JBKTKK010000058.1:0-10524 GCA_047242405.1 Lachnospiraceae bacterium
ATCTATCCTTGTGGAGAAGGTGCGGGCTATGCGGGGGGAATTACTTCCGCAGCCATGGATGGTATACGGGTTGCAGAGCGAATTGCACAAAAATTTAAGAATATCCAATCGGAGAATTTACTATAGTAGTGAACAAAAGTAAAAGTAGATATTCCTAGTGACAATCACAAAAAAATATTGTAAAATAGACAAAAACGTTGCAATGCATTGGAGTTAATCATTATGAATAAAAGGCAGAAATTAAAGGACAAAAAACGTATTGTAGTAAAGATTGGATCCTCCTCCCTAACGCATCCAGAGAGTGGGAGTCTCAACCTAGGTAAAACGGAAAAGTTAGTGCGTGTTTTATGCGACTTAAGAAATGAAGGAAAAGATGTAATCTTAGTATCATCGGGGGCGATTGCAGTAGGAAGAAAAGAATTAGGTTTAAAAGAAAAGCCATCCACTATTTCACAAAAACAGGCACTTGCAGCGGTAGGACAGGCAAGACTCATGATGATTTACCAGAAGCTCTTTGCCGAATATAGCCAAATGACTGCCCAAGTTTTGATGACGAAAGATACAATGATAAATGACTTAAGTCGCTTTAATGCCCAAAATACATTCGAAGAGCTCTTGAAAATGGGAGTAATCCCTGTTGTCAACGAGAATGATACAGTTGCTACATATGAAATCGAATTCGGTGATAACGATCATCTGTCTGCAATTGTTGCTGCTCTAGTGGGTGCCGACCTATTAATTTTATTATCGGATATTGATGGATTGTTTACCGATGATCCCAGTAGAAATCCCGACGCAAAATTAATCCCATTTATACCTCAAATTACCGAAGAATATCTTCACATGGGCAAAGACACGTCAAGCAGTTGTGTCGGAACTGGGGGCATGGCTGCAAAGTTGGATGCAGCAAAAATCGCACTGGATTCTGGTGCAGATATGATCATCGCAAATGGGCAGAATGTTGAAAGTATTATAGATATTGTCAACGGGGAAGATATTGGTACGTTGTTTCTTTCCCATAAACATACCAACTTTGATCTCATTGATTATATAAATTAATTTGGAACAATGAATATAGCGGATTAGGAATGTTCGCTTGACTTGCGTACGGCGTTGGATAAATTTGCGTATCCAATGTTCATTTAAAACACATCGCACCGTGTAAATTGGGATTATTATGAAAAAAACAGGTTTGATATTAGAAGGTGGAGGAAACCGCGGAATCTTCACAGCAGGAGTTTTGGATTATTTGATGGAACAAAATTTTTATGTCCCTTACGTTGCTGGTGTTTCTGCGGGGGCTTGCAATGCCGTAGATTACGTTTCTAAGCAAATTGGTAGAACAAAGCAGTGTATGATAATTACTTCAGACGATAAACCTACCATGAGTCTTCGTTATTTATTAGAAAAAAGAAGCTTAATTGATATGGAACGGATTTTTGATTATTATCCAAATGAAAAGTTTCCCTTTGACTTTGATTCCTATTTTTCCTCTAAAACAAAGTGTGAATTAGTAGTTACGAATTGCAGAACAGGAAAAGCAGAATATCTAGATGATCGAGAAGATAAATTACGTTTAATGAATATTGCAAAAGCAAGCAGTAGCTTGCCCTTTGTCACACCAATGATCGAACTAGATGGAGAACATTATTTAGATGGGGGAATTGCTGATGCAATTCCAATTCGACGATCTTTAAACTTAGGGTATAAGAAAAATATTGTTATACTCACAAGGGAAAAGGGTTATCGAAAAGTCCGTTCAAAAGGAAGTGAAAAGTTAAGTGTTATTTTATATAAAGAGTATCCAGAAATAGTGAAACTTTTGCATTACCGTCATATTCTTTATAATAAAACGTTAGATTTCGTTGAACGTTTGGAACAGGAAGGACATATCTATGTGATACGTCCAGATGAGGTTATTGTAAGCCGTACGGAAAAGAAAATGGAACGGATGGAAGCGTTCTACAAACAAGGTTATGAAATCGCTGAAAGAAACTTTGATAAAATCAAAGAATATGTAGGAATATAATCGTAGAAACGAAAAGATAAGGAAAGTTGGTTTAGTATGACAGAACAAGATATTTTAAGAATCAATGAATTATACAAGAAGCAAAAGGCTGGTACCCTTACAAAGGAAGAGGCAGAGGAACAGGCTAGATTAAGAAAAGAGTATATTACAGCTATTCGCGAAAATTTAAGAGGCAATATAGAATCGATGAAAATACAAAACCCAGATGGCACCATTATAGATGTGAAAAAAAGACATGATGATAAAATGAAGCATTAACGTTTGCTTTCTGGAAGGGCGGGTTTTCAATGGATATACAAGGGGAAAAAAAGCGGTTAAGAAGTAAAATGTTAGATGTTCGTAAAAAGATAGGTAATAGACGTGAGAAAGAGAAAAAGATAGCGGCTAGACTCGTGATGTTAAAAGAATACAAGCTGGCCCAAACAATCGTGCTCTATGCTTCCTACAATGGGGAAGTAGAAACGTGGGCAATTATCGATCATGCACTACAAAGTGGAAAAGAAGTGGCGCTACCGAGGGTGAATGGCAGAGAAATGGAGTTTTATCTCATTAAAGGAAGAGAAGACTTGGAGTCTGGTACCTTTGGCATTTTAGAGCCAAAGCCAACCTGTACGAGAGTATCGTTCCATCGCAGCTGCCTTGTCATTCTTCCAGGTCTCGCCTTTGATCGATGCGGCTATCGTCTCGGTTATGGTGGAGGCTATTATGATCGATATTTAGCGAGACATCGTGTTATGGGATGTATTGCCATTGCCTACCAAGAGCAAATTGTTGATGAAGTTCCATATGAGATAACGGATTTTAAGATGGATATGATTGTTACGGATGGGGGGATTATCAATGGATTTAATTAAATTAGGTCAAAGGGCAAAAGAGGCGGCGACGGAATTAAACAATCTCGGTACAACGAAGAAGAATTGTGGCCTCGTGGCAGCGGCCGATGCGTTACGCTTGCATGCGGAAGAAATAATAAAGGCCAATGAAAAGGATCTTCTTGCTGCAAAAGAAGGTGGAATGAAGGATTCCCTTATTGACCGTTTACGGTTAACCAACGAACGAATCCAGAATATGGCCGATGGTTTGGTACAGATTTCCGCACTTAATGACCCAATTGGTGAAGTGTTGGAAATGAAGCAGCGACCAAATGGGTTAATGATTGGAAAAAAAAGAGTTCCACTCGGTGTAATTGGTATTATTTACGAATCAAGGCCTAATGTGACAGCAGATGCCTTTGGGTTATGCTTTAAAACAGGTAATGCGGTAATTCTAAGAGGTGGGAGTGATGCAATTCATTCCAACACTGCAATTGTTAGCGTAATACAAGAGGCAATAAGGACCATTGGTATAAAACCAGAATGTATCCAACTAGTGACCGACACAAGTCGTGCAACGGCAACGGCATTGATGAAAATGAACGGTTACATAGATGTACTAATTCCAAGGGGCGGGGCAGGTCTCATTAAAGCCGTCGTGGAGAATAGCACAGTTCCTGTAATTGAAACAGGAACAGGAAATTGTCATGTTTATGTGGATGAGACAGCTGATTTTGATATGGCATTATCAATTATTGAGAATGCAAAAACACAAAGAAACGGTGTGTGTAATGCGTGTGAGTCGCTCGTTGTCCATCAATCCATTGCAGAGCCTTTTATCAAAGAATGTGTTGCTTTATTATCCGCTAAAAATGTGGAAATTCGTGGAGATGAAATTGCATGTGGCCTAGATTCTGCTATTATTCCAGCAACACAAGAAGATTGGGGGATGGAATATTTAGATAACATTATATCTTTAAAAGTAGTGAAAAATATCAAGGAAGCAATTGCCCACATTAATAAGTACAATACGAAACATTCGGAATCGATTGTTACAAAAGATTATGAGAATGCACAAAAATTCTTAAATGAAGTAGATGCAGCAGCCGTCTATGTAAACGCTTCTACACGATTTACCGATGGCTATGAATTTGGATTTGGAGCCGAAATAGGTATCAGTACCCAAAAACTTCATGCGAGAGGCCCGATGGGATTGGAAGCGCTAACGTCTACCAAATATATCATTTACGGAAATGGTCAAATAAGACCATAGAAGTTTTTACAAAGCAACAAGCATACGTTTATCCAGGCAGGGTTTCCCTGCCTTTTTTCGTAGATTGATAGGACTTTAATAATATGAAAAGATAAAGAATATAATCATAGTATATCGTTTTGTAGATAGATGGAATAATTATGAAAGGAGTTGAAAATATGACTTATATTGTCTTAGCTTTCATTAAAGTGTTAGACAACATTATACTAACGGCAAAAAGCATACTAACGTATATGAATAAGAGGGTATTATCCTCTGTCCTTGTATGCATATCACAAGTATTATTCTATACAGTGGTAAAACAAGTAATAGCAGACAATTCGATCGTAACGATTATAATTGTATCGGTTGCAAGTGGAGTCGGAAACTACCTGGCTTTTCCTATAATCGACAAGTTTAAAAAAGACGATAAGTGGAATTTTTATCTAACCTCATCAGACAAAGAAGATGTGTTAAATCTTTGTAATTATTTAGTAGAAAATAAGATCAAATACGTGGCCAACTTAGGATATACAAGAAAAGGGGTTGAAACAATTAATGTAACCGCTTTTAGTAAAACGAAATCCGAAAGCAAATTAATCGACCAATATTTGGATCATACAGATGCCAAGTATTTAAAAGAAATTACGAAATAAGGAAAGGGTAAGTAAGGGTATTTCGAAGTGGTATGCAAGCCTACAAGAAATTTATTTGACAAAAGCGAACATTTTATATACACTTATAAAGGCAGGGGTATGTACCTGCCTTTCTTACAGTAGGATTATCCAGCTGAATAATTCCATATGAGGTGAAACATGTATAATGATGTAGATTTATCTGAAATAGATATTCTTGGACCAGCGCCTGAAACAGAACCAGAAAGACAGCGTTATTTTATGGCAAAGTGCCGTGATTTAATAGAAAAAAGAAGTAAGGAAGCTGGCAGACCAATGCGCTGTTTAGCAAAAACATTCGGATGTCAAATGAATGCAAAGGATTCTGAAAAATTACTAGGAATCTTAAAAGAAATCGGTTACGAAGAAGTTGAAGAAGAGGAAGATGCAGACTTAGTTATTTATAATACCTGTACGGTTCGAGAAAATGCAAACCAAAAAGTATATGGACGTTTGGGTTACTTAAATAGCCTAAAAAGAACGAACCCACATATGATGATTGCTATGTGTGGTTGCATGATGCAAGAGCCAGAGGTGGTAGCAACAATTAAAAAAACATATCGCTTTGTAGATATGGTGTTTGGAACCCATAATATTTTTAAATTAGCTGAAATTCTTTACAACCGTTTAGAAAGTGGATGCATGGTTATTGATATTTGGGAAGGAACAACGGAAATTGTGGAGGACCTTCCTGCAGAACGTAAATATCCATTTAAGTCCGGTGTAAACATTATGTTTGGTTGCAATAATTTCTGTAGCTATTGTATCGTTCCTTATGTTAGAGGAAGAGAGCGAAGCCGTAACCCAGAAGACATTATTAATGAAATCAAACAATTGGTAGCAGATGGCGTCGTAGAAGTTATGTTACTTGGACAGAATGTAAATTCTTACGGTAAAACGTTAAGTGACCCAATTTCATTTGCTGAATTACTTCGCAGAATTGAGCAGATTGAAGGGCTGGAACGCATTCGCTTTATGACATCCCATCCAAAGGATTTATCCGATGAATTAATCGAAGTTATGCGCGATTCCAAAAAGATTTGTAAACATCTGCATTTGCCATTACAATCTGGAAGTTCCCGTATCTTAAAAATTATGAACCGCCATTATACAAAAGAGGAATATTTAACTCTAGCAGAAAAGATTAAGGCTGCAATTCCGGATATTTCCTTAACGACTGACATCATTGTTGGTTTTCCTGGGGAAACAGAAGAAGATTTTGAGGAAACACTTGACGTAGTAAGAAAGGTTCGCTACGATAGTGCGTTTACTTTCATTTATTCCAAGAGAACAGGTACACCTGCTGCAAAGATGGAAGAACAGGTTCCAGCAGATGTAGTAAAAGTTCGTTTCGATCGATTGCTCAAAGAAGTACAAGCAATTTCTGCAGAAATGAGTCGAAGAGATGAAGGAAAAACTCTCCCTGTGCTAGTCGAAGGGGTAGATGAAAAAAATGATGCATTCTTAACGGGTCGTCTAAGCAATAATGTTACCGTTCATTTTAAGGGGGATGCATCCTACATTGGAAAAATTGTAGATGTATATTTGGAAGAATCCAAGGGGTTCTATTACATGGGTACAATGAAATAATGTTATGTAAAAAGTGGGGGATAGTCCTCCACTTTTCTTGTTTTCTAGGTGCACATTTTTCATGATTAGAATTAAAATTGACAAATCCTTTTACTTGCATAATATTCAAAATGTGCTTATAATATATTCTGATTCTTTATTGCCTGACAAGAAATTCTATAATATTACAAATCATACATATGGAATTTGCGATTATGTCAGAAATAATCAATGTTACACGACGAAAGATCACACATGAGAGGAAGAAGAAATGGCACAATTATCCCCTATGATGCAAAAATACATGGAAACAAAACAAGAATATAAGGATTGTATTCTTTTCTACCGTCTCGGTGATTTTTATGAAATGTTCTTTGATGATGCATTAACGGCATCGAAAGAATTAGAAATCACCTTAACAGGTAAAGATTGTGGATTGGAAGAACGAGCTCCCATGTGCGGCATTCCATTTCATGCAGCAGAAATATATTTAAATAAGCTTGTACAAAAAGGTTATAAAGTAGCAATTGCGGAACAGATGGAAGATCCAAAGTTAGCGAAAGGCTTGGTAAAACGTGAGGTAATCCGAGTTGTTACACCTGGTACAATTACGAGTGCCAATGCACTCGATGAGTCGAAAAACAATTATCTTATGTCTATTGTATACATAGACCGAACTTTTGGTATTGCGGTAGCAGATGTTTCCACCGGTGATTTCTATGTAACAGAAGTAGCAAGTAGGCAAAGCTTAAGAGACGAACTTTATAAATTTACTCCATCGGAAGTTTTATGTAACGAATCCTTTTTTGTAAGTGGTGCCGATTTAGATGAAATGAAGGAAAGACTAGGGTTTGCCCTATCTTCCTTAGATAACTGGTATTTTAATGATGAAACTTGTAAAAAAGTTTTGACAAAACATTTTCATGCGGCGACTTTAGAGGCACTTGGCTTATCAGATTATGCCACCGGCATGGTTGCTGCCGGTTCGCTCTTATCTTATTTGTATGAAACCCAAAAGAGCGATATGGCCCATATAACAGCGATTAAGCCGTATCAAACGGGACGTTTTATGGTAATAGACACTTCTACCCGTAGAAATCTTGAATTAACAGAAACATTAAGAGAAAAACAAAAAAGAGGTTCTCTGCTTTGGGTAATCGATCGGGCTAAGACAGCGATGGGAGCGCGCTTGTTAAGAAATTACATAGAACAACCGCTTATCGATCGAACCGTTATTTTAGAGAGACAGGAAGCGGTTGCTGAATTATATGATAATTTCATTTCCCGAGAGGAACTACGGGAGTATTTAAGTCCGATATACGATTTGGAACGTTTAATTGGAAGGATTAGTTATAATACAGCAAATCCGAGAGATTTAATTTCATTTAAGTCTTCCTTAGCCATGCTACCGCATATTAAAAAACTTACAGAGGATTTTCAATCCTCCCTGCTGTGCGCAATTGCAGAGGAATTAGATACCCTTGAAGATTTATGCAAACTTATTGATGAAGCAATTGTAGATGATCCACCCCTTGCGCTTAAGGAAGGTGGAATCATTAAAGACGGGTTCAATGAAGAGGCAGATAAACTAAGAAGTTCTAAAACAGAAGGAAAGCAATGGTTATCTGAGTTAGAAACGAGAGAAAGAGAAAAGACTGGAATTAAGAATTTAAAGATCAAATATAATAAAGTTTTTGGTTATTATTTAGAAGTAACGAATTCTTTTAAAGATCTTGTTCCAGAACACTATATGAGAAAACAGACGTTGGCAAATGCGGAACGATATATAACACCGGAGTTAAAGGAATTAGAAGATTTGATTTTGGGTGCAGAAGATAAACTGTTTGCCTTAGAGTATCAAATTTTTACAACGGTCCGCGATACGATTTCTGCTGAAGTGTTACGAATTCAAAAGACTGCCAAAGCATTGGCACAATTAGATGTGTTGGCATCTTTCGCCAGCGTAGCACAGAAAAATAAGTTTGTCCGTCCTTCTATTAATGAAAAGGGTATCGTAGAAATAAAAAATGGCCGCCATCCAGTTGTGGAAATGATGACACAAAACGATATGTTTGTTGCCAATGATGTTTATTTAGATAATGGAGCAAACCGTATCTCTATTATTACTGGGCCCAATATGGCGGGTAAATCAACCTATATGAGGCAAGTAGCATTAATTGTATTAATGGCGCAAATCGGAAGCTTTGTACCAGCAGAGAGTGCCAATATCGGTATTTGTGACCGAATCTTTACGAGAGTCGGGGCTTCTGATGATTTGGCTTCCGGTCAAAGTACATTTATGGTGGAAATGACAGAAGTAGCAAACATTCTTAGAAATGCAACGAAAAATAGTTTAATTGTACTAGATGAAATTGGTAGAGGGACAAGTACTTTTGATGGTATGAGTATCGCCTGGGCAGTTGTAGAGCATATTTCGGATCCAAAAGTACTCGGAGCAAAAACGCTGTTTGCAACCCACTATCATGAATTAACCGAACTGGAAGGTGCCTTGCCAGGCGTGAATAACTACTGCATCGCTGTTAAGGAGCAAGGCGACGATATCGTTTTCCTTCGGAAAATAATAAAGGGTGGCGCAGATAAGAGTTATGGAATCCAAGTAGCTAAGCTTGCTGGTGTACCGGATAAGGTAATCGAGCGGGCGAAGGAATTGGTAGAGGAACTAAGTGATGCCGATATTGCTTCCAGGGCAAAGGAAGTAGCAGCTTTATCGACAGGCAACAGTACACCAAAAAAACGGGTTCCTCGCCTTGACGAAGTTGATTCCAATCAATTGACCTTGTTTGATGCCGTTAAAGATGATACGATTATAGAAGAATTAAAGGATATGGAACTTGCAAATATGACGCCGATTGATGCGTTAAATACATTGTATCGGCTTCAAACAAAAATTAAAAACCGGATTTAGGTTAGGTTTTTGGGAGTGATTACAAATGGCTATGATTTCTGTTTTAGACCAAAACACAATTAATAAAATAGCGGCTGGCGAAGTAATTGAAAGACCAGCCTCCATTGTAAAAGAGCTGTTGGAAAATGCCATTGATGCAGGAGCAACGGCTGTGACAGTGGAAATTAAAGAGGGTGGTATAAGCTTTATTCGCATTACCGATAATGGCTGTGGTATACCAAAGGAGCAGATTGCACTTGCTTTTTTACGTCACTCTACTAGTAAAATACGTACCGTTGAAGATTTAATTACCGTTTCATCTTTGGGATTCCGTGGAGAAGCTCTTTCAAGTATTGCAGCAATCTCGCAGGTTGAGTTAATTACAAAACCGGCACAGGCACTTACCGGTGTCTGCTATAGTATAGAAGGTGGAAAAGAAGTATCATTAGAGGAAATTGGTGCTCCAGATGGGACCACTTTTTTGATTCGAAATGTTTTTTTTAATACGCCGGCCAGAAAGAAATTTTTAAAGTCTCCGACGACGGAGGGGGGATATATTACGGATTTAGTGGAGCGAATTGCACTTTCTAGACCGGATATATCGATGCGATTGATTGTCAATGGACAAAATAAATTGTATACAACGGGAAACGGAAAATTAAAGGATTTGATTTATACTATTTATGGGAGAGATATCACAGCAAATGTGGTTCCAGTGGATGCCAAGGATGACGTGCTAGCAATCCATGGATTTATCGGCAAGCCTGTTATTGCACGAGGAAATCGCAGTTTTGAAAATTACTTTATAAATGGCAGATATATAAAAAGTTCATTAATTGCAAAGTCAATTGAGACGGCTTACAAGCCTTACATGATGTTACATCGTTATCCATTTACTGTTTTACACCTGACAATTCCTTCGGATCTACTAGATGTAAATGTTCATCCAACGAAAATGGAATTACGCTTTAAAAATGAGGAAGATATTTTTCAAAAGGTTGTCAATATGTTAACAGCTGCCTTAAGTGGAAAGGAATTTATACCGGAAATCAGTTTAGAGGAAAAGAAAGAAGAAAAGACTGTTGTTAAGGAAGCACCAGAACCATTTGAGAAAAAGCGCTTGGAATTAGAGGAAGTAAAAAGATTAGCAACCTATGGGAAAGAAGAGAAGGAAAAACTTGCTTATAAACAGAATAAGTTTCAGGATGTATTAAAGAAATATGTAAGTTCGGAGAAGGAAAATGAGAAAAAGGACGGTAGCCTTTATCCGAATCATGTAAAGG
>JBKTKK010000059.1:0-10440 GCA_047242405.1 Lachnospiraceae bacterium
GTTAGAAACTTGACCGATGATATGATAAGAAAAATAGCGGAACGCGGCGGGGTTACAGGAATTAACCTCTATGCCGACTTTGTAGATCAGCAATCGGATTCCAATAGGTGTCAAAGTAATATGGAAAACTTGATAGCCCATATAAAACATATAAAGAACGTAGGTGGGATTTCGTGTATTGGCTTAGGGACAGATTTTGATGGAATAAGCAGCAAGGGATTGGAAATAAAGGATTGTTCCCATATGCCTCTGTTAGCAGATGGAATGAAAAAAGCTGGATTTCATGAAAGTGAAATTGATGCAGTCTTATATCAAAATGTATTAAATCTTTTCCATACATTATTATAGGAAACATCAATCAATCAATACATAATATAAAGTAAACGATAATCAGGCGGGTATTGGCCATGCATTTCACAAAGATGCAAGGAATTGGCAACGACTATGTATATATTGACTGTTTCAAAGAGACAGTAGCGCATCCGGATAAATTAGCAGTTGAAATAAGTAACAGACATTTTGGAGTTGGTTCCGACGGATTAATATTAATTGCGCCGTCTAACGTTGCCGATTGCAAAATGATAATGTATAATAAAGATGGTACACAAGGCGAAATGTGTGGGAATGGCATTCGTTGTGTGGGAAAATACGTATATGATAATAATATCGCAAAAAAAGAAAGTGTCACGGTAGAGACGTCAGCCGGAATAAAATGTTTAAACTTGCATACAGAAGGTGGGAAAGTGAGCAAGGTAACGGTGAATATGGGAAAACCAATATTAAATCCCAAACTGATTCCCGTTGATGTAGAGCAAAACCCTGCAGTTAATTGTTTAATAAAAGTGCTTGGAAGGTATTTTTATATTACCTGCGTTTCCATGGGAAATCCACATGCTGTTTTATTTATGAATAGCATCGATGATTTTGATATAGAGACCGTTGGGCCAGCCTTTGAAAAGCATAAGATTTTTCCAAAACGCACGAATACAGAATTTGTAGAGATTCTTGACGAATCGCATATTCGTATGCGGGTTTGGGAAAGAGGTAGTGGGGAAACATTGGCTTGTGGTACCGGTGCATGTGCGGCGGTCGTTGCATCTGTATTGCATGGCTTGACAAATAGAGAGGTAGAGGTAGCTTTAAAAGGAGGGCAACTAAACATTAATTGGAGCGGCTTGGATGAATGCATCTATATGACTGGTCCAGCTGTAACCGTTTTTGAAGGAGATTGGCCAGAGCACATGCTTTTATGAGGAAAAACAATTATAATGAATCTTTGTGCATTGCTGTTATAGAAACAGCTATGCACAAATCCATTATAATTTGTAAATAAATGAAAAGGGGTAATATTATGCAATATAGAAAATTTGGAAAAACAGGAATTGAGGTTTCTGCCTTAGGATTTGGTTGTATGCGGCTTCCTTTAACAAATCCAGAGGATAATACGTCCATAGATGAGCCGGAAGCAATTAAGATGATACGTACTGCAATTGATCAAGGTATTAATTACATTGATACTGCATATCCCTACCATAGTAAGATGAGTGAGCTACTTGTAGGTAAAGCACTGCAAGATGGGTATCGAGAAAAAACGTACATAGCAACCAAGTTACCAGTTTGGTTGGTAAAAGAAGAAGCAGACTTTGATCGCTTTTTGGACGAGCAATTAGAAAAACTACAAACAGATCATATTGATTTTTACTTGCTTCATGCCTTAGATAAAAATCGTTGGAAAACGGTACTAGAGTGTAATTTATTACACAAATTAGAAGAAGCAAAAAAGGCTGGGAAAATCCGATATGGAGGATTTTCTTTCCACGATGACTTGGATACATTTAAAATGATTGTAGATGGATATGATAAATGGGATTTTTGTCAGATTCAATTTAATTATATCAATTTAGACTACCAAGCAGGAGTAGAAGGCTTAGAGTATGCGGCTTCAAAGGGGCTAGGTGTTATAATTATGGAACCACTTCTGGGTGGAAAATTAGCAAATCCGCCGATTCAAGTAAAAAAAATATTACCAAATACGAAAACACCAGTAGAATGGGCTTTGAACTTTTTATGGAATCGTCCAGAAGTTAGTCTAATGTTGAGCGGAATGAGTAATATGCAGCAAACGAAAGATAATTTAGAATACGCAGATAAATCTTCGGTTGGGATGTTAACAGAAGAAGATCTTACGATGCTAAAAAAGGCGAAGCATGTATATGATAACATGGCTGTCGTGCCATGTACAAAATGTGCCTATTGTATGCCATGTCCTTTTGGCCTAGATATTCCAAAAACATTTGAGGCTTATAACAAAACAGCTACCGTTGGTAAAGTAAAAGCAAAAGAATATTACGATACGATCGAAGTAAAGGCAGAAAGCTGCAAAAAATGCCATCATTGTGAAAAGGAATGTCCACAACATATCGGTATTAGTGATTTAATGACAGAAATCGTTGGGGTTTTTGCCGAATAGGAAAGATACAGGTATAATTATTCAGTAATGTTATTTACAAACATCGAATGCTGTTTTATAATATGCATATGGGATAAATTAGGCTGATTGTGATAAATCGACTTAATGATTGAAACAGGAGGAGTTATTTTGAAAGTTACAGTAAAATTAGATTGTATCGCAGCTGTTAAAAATTTTAACGCTATTGTAAATTCCTTTGAAACGAACATGGATTTAGTATCTGGAAAATATCGCGTTGATGCAAAATCGATTATGGGAGTATTTAGCTTGGATTTGTCAAAACCGTTAACTTTGGAAATTCACACGAATGATGCAGTTGACATAATTGAAGAATTAAATGATTTTATCGTGGAAAAATAAAATGCAGGAGGGTTGTATGCAAATGATTGTATACAACCTTTTTTAGAGGAATATTATGATAGAAAAAAAATTGTTTTTATTTGATATTGATGGGACCCTTGCCATTGATCAAACATTAATCGAAGGAACCCTTGACCTTTTATCCTACATTCGTGAAAGAAATGGGAAAGCACTGTTCATTACGAATAACTCGACGAAAAGTAGAAAAGACTACGTTGAAAAATTTAAAAAATGGAAAATACCCGTTGTCGAAGATGACTTTATTACAGCATCCTATGCCTCTTGTATCTATTTGAATGAATATCATAAAAACGAAGAGGTTTTTGTAGTTGGCACAAAATCTTTTGTGAAAGAGTTGAAGGAATATGGAGTGCATGTAACCGAAGAAGTAAATGCAGATACTACCGTTGTATTAGTTGGGTTTGATAATGAGTTACGATATAAAAAGATCTCGGATGCCTGTGAGATACTGGCAAGAGGGAATATTACATATCTTGCTACAAATCCGGATTTATGTTGCCCTACGTCCTTTGGAAGTGTACCAGACTGTGGCGCCATATGTAGGATGATGTCCTGTGCAGTGAATCGAAATCCGATCTATTTAGGAAAGCCAAATTCAAAGATTGTAGACCTCTGTTTAGAGAAAACTGGGTTTTCAAAGGAGGAGACCCTGGTAGTAGGGGATCGCCTTTATACCGATATAGCTTGTGGTATTCATGCAGGCGTGGAGACAGCGGTAGTATTTACTGGAGAAGCGAAACGAATGGATTGTGTCGATACCACCTATAAACCAACTTATCAGTTCCAATCGGTAAAAGAATTGCTCCAGTTCATAAAGTAAATGAATCAATAAGAAAAATAGAAATATAAAGTGAAAAAGCATAAATTCTTAATTTTTACGCATAATATTTCCAGATACGCCAATTGCGTTTCATGAAACCACTTTAGGAGGAATTATTATGCCAGTAGATTTTAAAAATAGCCAAACAAAGGATAATCTTATGAGGGCTTTTGCAGGAGAAAGCCAGGCAAGAAACCGTTATACATTTGCTGCATCGCAGGCAAAAAAAGAAAAACTTCATGTCATTGAATCGGTATTTACTTATACAGCTGCGCAGGAAAAAGAACACGCCGAAATATTCTACAATCATTTAAAAGAATTGGCAGGAGAAACCATAACAGTGGATGGTGGATATCCTGTTGATCTTTTCAGTGATACAGCAAAACTTCTTCGAGCAGCACAACACAATGAGTACGAAGAACATGACGATGTATATAAAAAATTTGGTGCAGTAGCAAAAGAAGAAGGTTTTCATAAAGTAGCTGCAGATTTTCATATGATAGCAGAAATAGAAAAAACACATGGCGATCGGTTCGGGCGTTTTGCCCAGATGTTAGAGGAGAATCAATTGTTTCACTCAGAGAAAGAAGAGGCATGGGTTTGCTTAAATTGTGGTTACATTTATACGGGTGAGGAAGTACCCAAAAATTGTCCGGTATGTCAACACGATCAAGGTTACTTTATCCGCTTAGACATGGCGCCATTTGAAAATGGTAAATGCGAATAGCAAAGAAAGGAAAAGTAGTGAATGATTAAAGTTGCTTTTTATGATACAAAACCGTACGATCGGTATTGGTTTGATAAGGTCAATGGAGGTGAATTTTCATTTAAGTATCTGGAAAATAAATTAAATGAAGATACTGCAAAACTGGCCCACGGTTGCGAAGCTGCTGTAGCGTTTGTGAATGATACGTTAGATAAAAATACAATTGATGCACTCTATGAGGAAAATATTCGCGTTGTAGCTATGCGATGTACGGGCTTTAATAATATAGATTTTAAAGCAGCATATGAAAAAATTCGAATTTTAAGGGTACCGGTGTATTCCCCCTATGCAGTAGCAGAACATGCAATGGCGCTTTTGCTTACAATCAATCGTAAAACTCATCGGGCATACAATAGAACGAGGGATTATAATTTCAGTTTAAATGGATTGACTGGATTTGATTTGTATGGAAAAACGGCTGGAATCATAGGTACTGGTAAAATTGGGCAAGTTTTTATGCAAATTTGTAGAGGGTTTGGGATGCGTATCATTGCTTATGATCCTTATCCAGTAGCTGATCAAGGTATCGAATATGTGAGCCTGGAAGATTTATTCAAGCAAAGCGATATCATATCTTTACACTGTCCACTGAATGAAAGCACGTACCACATTATTGATGAAAAGAGTTTAGAACAAATGAAGCCAACTTCGATTTTAATCAATACATCCCGTGGTGCATTGGTAGACAGTGAAGCATTAGTAAGGGCTTTACAAGAAGAACGAATTGGTGGCGCAGGACTTGATGTTTATGAAGAAGAGGCAGATTTTTTCTTCGAAGATTATTCAAATCGTATCATTAAAGATACGGTGCTAAGACTCTTGGTTTCTCTGCCAAATGTGATTATTACATCCCACCAAGCCTTTCTAACAGCGGAGGCATTAGAAAGTATTGCAAATACAACGGTTCAAAATTTAAAGGATTATTTTGACGGTAAACCTTTGAAAAATGAAATGTGTTATTATTGCCAGCCGGGTGGTGCGAAAGGTGGATGTAAAAAGGTAGAAATCGGTCGTTGTTATTAATTTGATATATTATCATTTTTTTTTCAGGTTTTGTATGTTATAATATCAATTAAGATATTTACTACAGAGAAAGGATAAAAAATATGATTAAAGATGATTTTATAACATTTACAATTGCAGAAAAGAAAAATATTGCTTTAATTGCGCATGACAATAAAAAGAATGATTTAATAAATTGGTGTAAAGTAAATAAAAAGATTTTAAGTGAACATAACTTATGTGGTACTGGAACAACAGCAAGAATGATTACAGAGAAAACTGGACTTTCTGTAAAAGGTTATAACAGTGGCCCGTTAGGTGGGGATCAACAGATTGGTGCGAAAATTGTTGAAGGAAAAATTGATTTAATTATTTTCCTTTCGGATCCGTTAACTGCTCAGCCCCACGATCCAGATGTAAAAGCACTATTGCGAATTGCCCAGGTTTATGATATTCCAATTGCTAATAACAAAGCTACTGCTGATTTTATTATAACGTCTCCTTATATGAACACAGCTTATAATCACCAAGTAATAAATTTTAATAAGAACATTCAAGAAAGAGCAAATACGCTTTAAAAAAGGCAACGGGTATCTGATGCAAAAGTCAGATACCCGTTATTTTTGTATGACGGGCTCAAGGACTTATCCCGTAAGGTCTCACAGGCGGTCTCAGGAGATACAGAATCGCTGATACGGAAATATCTGAAAGCAGGCGTAATGATACAGGGCAGATATGAGAAGACGGAACAGGGAACCCCACAGGGAGGGAACCTGTCACCGCTGCTGTCTAACATCATGCTGAATGAACTGGACAAAGAGTTGGAAAAACGGGGACTGCGATTCGTGAGATATGCTGACGACTGCGTGATAGCGGTCAGGAGCGAAGCGAGTGCCAAGCGAGTCATGTATTCGATAAGGGACTGGATAGAGAGGAAGCTGGGACTAAAAGTAAATGCTGAAAAGACGCACATAACCAGACCGCAGAATCTGGTATGAACAGCAAACCATGCCCCAAAATAGCTTCAGACGAGAGGATTGGGAATATCCCACACACTATCACGCCATGACTTACACGATTACTCCGGAGGTTCCAGAGGGGGTACTTACCATAACTGACTGTGCGGATAGTGATCGCCCGAAAGAAAAACAAAGGAAACCATTTTCTCCTGTTACAGCATCCAGTGTGGCTGTGATGGGAATTATCGGTGGCGCAGATGGCCCGACCACTGTCATCTCTGGTGCCGAAAGGCAAGGAAAACTGCGGGCAGCATTTTCTTCGTTACATTTTGTACCTGTAGATGGAGTGGAATGGCATATGGTGTTTCACGAAAAGCAGTTTAGCAATGTGACAGTAGAATTGATTTGATAAATACATGATACGGGCATTTTTTAACGTAGTTTTTTAAGAGCATTTTCAGAGAGTATCTTTTTACGGGTAAGGAAAAAGATAAGGGCTGCCATTGCTGCAGCGGTAATATCAGAAATCGGTTCAGCATAGTAAATTCCTTCTACTCCATAAAACATTGGTAAGATAAGGGCCAGAGGTATTAGTAAGAATACTTTGCGCAGTAAAGCGATAAATAAGGAGATTTTTGCCTGTCCCAGTCCCATAAAAGTAGATTGGCACCCCATCTGAATACCAAACATCCAAATACCTGCCATGAAGATAGGCATAACTTTTGCAATTAATTGAATTAATTCTGGATTATTCGTGAAGATGTTAGCAAATACAGTTGGTAGGCTCACCGTAGCAATACAGAAAATCGTAGCAATGAAAAAGGTGAGTGAAATCGTGAGTTTATATGTTTTTTCTACACGGGCAAACTTACCTGCCCCATAATTATAACTAATCATTGGCTGAATCCCTTGGGTGAAACCTTGTAACGGCACTACAACAAGTTGCATTACACTTTGCAAAATAGTCATAGAACCTACATATAAGTCTCCACCGTATTGCTGCAGTCCACGGTTTAAAACGATGTTAATTAAACTTTCGGTTGCCTGCATAATAAAAGGAGATATTCCAAGGGCTGCGATTGCCCCAATAATCTTAATATCTGGTTTCATATTGGATATTCGTATTCTAATAACCGATTTATCCGAAGTAAGGAAACGTATTACCCACAGTGCACTAAACGCTTGCGAAGTTATAGTAGCAATTGCAGCGCCTTTTACCCCCATATGGAAGACAAATATAAAAATGGGGTCTAAAATGATATTTGTAACAGCTCCAATTAAAACAGAAACCATAGCAGTTTTTGCCTGGCCTTGGGACGTTATAAACATGTTTAAGCCTAATGCAATTTGGACGAAAACGGTACCAAATAGGTAAATGGTGATATAATCATTGGCATACTGAAATGTATAGTCACTGGCCCCGAAGGCATATAGTAAAGGTTCTTTAAAAAACAAAAATAGAATCGTTAGTGTTACCGAGAAGAATAGAAGCAGTGTTGTACCATTCCCAAGTATCTTTTCTGCCTTTTCTTTATTTTGTTTTCCTAATTGAATTGAGGCGAGTGGAGCACCTCCTGCACCCACAAAAGCACTAAAGGCGCTGATAAGCATAATAATTGGTAATGTAATGCCGACACCTGTTAAGGCGATATCACCGACTCCTTTGATGTGGCCGATATACATACGGTCAATAATGTTATATAAAACATTAATAAGTTGTGCGATGACAGATGGAATTGCTAGGCTTATCATAAGTTGGAATATAGGAGCTGTACCAAGTTTCGAATCATTGTTCGTATTCATCGTTCTTCTTGCCTTCCTTCTCTTGTAATAAATTGCTATACAAATGGTGACGTTTTAGTTTATCCATTATTCGCACCATTCATTCTTCTCGATAAAGGTAATGGTTGACGAATCGATCTCCTTCCTCCATAATAACAGTAGTAACAAAGATTTATAATTATGTAAAATTGGCTGAGAAGGAGTAAGAAATGAAAAAAATATTTTGTTTTGATATAGATCACACGTTGTTAGATTACCGCTCTTTTACAATACCTGAAGAAGCAATTGAGGCAATTAAAGAGTTAAAGCAACAAGGACACATCATTGCCCTTGCGTCTGGAAGGAATTTAGAACATGGCGATAGTAATATTTATGTGGATATGGTAGAGCCTCATGCGGGAATTCACTGTAACGGCCAGAAAGTAACAGTTGGAAATAAAATCTTATTTGAACGACGATTTAATCCTTGTTTGTTGAAAGACATCTTAGAGTATTCCAAACAAAATAATATTTGTATTGGAATTGGTGTGGATGTGAAGAATATTATACATTCCCAGACCAGCTATACAAAAGAGAAATGGAAGTATTTGGTCATTGTGATAAAACTTTTCAGGATGTCTTTGGGCTGATAGATAAACATGTCTATTCTTTAGCTGTTTTTGGTGATGAAACGACATTTTTACAGTTAACAGAGGCGTTTCCAGGACTAACGATCATACCTTTTTCAGGAGGTGGCGGTGCAGATGTAATGGATTGTGGGATTACAAAAGCAGATGGAATTAAGTATTTATTAGAGTATTATAAGTTGACTTGGCAGGATGTCATCGCCTTTGGAGACAACAGCAATGATATAACAATGATTGAGAATGCAGGTGTTGGAATTGCCATGGGCAATGCAACAGAAGTTTTAAAGCAGAAAGCTGACTTTATTACGAAAGCAACATGGGAAAATGGGATTGTTTACGCTTTAAACCAATTAAAGTATATAAATAAATTTTAAAATATAAAATAAATAAGAAAAATAAAGTTGTAAAAGCACTGAAATGCAAACCGCGGCATATCATAATATAAAATGGATGTCGTGGGTGGCTTTCTTGAAAACATTTCAAAAACCTCTTACTGCGGGAGAAGAAAAGCAGTACCTTGATCTATTAAAGGAAGGTAGCCTAGATGCAAAAGACATCTTAATAGAGCGGAACATGAGACTTGTGGCGCATATTATTAAGAAATATGCATTTGCAGATAAGGAGATGGATGATTTATTATCGATAGGTACCATTGGGCTGATTAAGGCTGTAAATACATTTAATCCAGACAAGGGCAGCAGACTTGCTACTTATGCTGCCAAATGTATTGATAATGAGATTCTTATGATGCTAAGAGCTGAAAAGAAATTAAATCGAGAAGTTAGTCTTTATCAAAAAATAGGCGTTGATAAAGAAGGAAACGAGGTAAATCTGCTTGATATCATAGAAATTGATGACAGCGAAGTTTCCGATTCCATCGCACTAAAAGAAGATGTAAAACATTTGTACCAGGCATATAAATTATTAAGAGGGAAAGAAAAAATGGTGATCCGTCTAAGATATGGATTATTTGGATCGAAAGAATATACACAGCGAGAAATCGCGGACTATCTTGGTATTTCTCGCTCTTATGTAAGTAGAATTGAAAAAGGGGCTTTACTTAAACTAAAAGAGGCGATGGATCTCCCCTATAAAGGTTAGATCCTTTTAAAATACATGGTTGTGTCATGAATTATGATGTAATAGGTAATAACGGCGCTATAGTAACATATGTTATTATAGCGCTCTTTTTTTTCTCATAAGTCGCCCGCCGTTTAATTGGTTTTGATTTATTGATTTTTAAAATAGAGTGAAGTATAATTTTCAAAGTTGGGCAAAGCGAACTTAATAACTATATATGCAAAGAAATGATAGAAAGTGAAGTAGATATGGAAACTTATGATGTGACCCCAAAAAGTCTAACTTTTTGGGGTTACATCACACATCAATTTATCCAGTCCTTTTTTCTAGGATTGGAATCGTGATGAAAAGAAAAAATGGGCTGGAAGAAACATGTCAATCCGGTAGTTTATACGCCGAAGAGATTATTAATGCGGCAGTTCGCCTCGATAACATAAGACAAGGCAATTTATCCCTTCGCTTAGAACAGGCAAAGGATGATTGGAGTCTGGTAAAAGAAGTGCTAAAACAGGAAGGATATACGATTGATGCGGTTTGTCCGTCGGTTGGTAAGC
>JBKTKK010000060.1:0-625 GCA_047242405.1 Lachnospiraceae bacterium
TATCGAACACGGTGATTATGTTTTAAGTCAAACACCGGAAATGTTACCTGTTTTAAAACAGGCAGGCGTCGTAGATTCTGGTGGTCAGGGTCTGATGCAAGTTTTAAAAGGTGCATTCGATGGATTCCTTGGAAAAGAATTAGACTTAACGATTGAAAAGGGAACGGCCAGTGGCTCTGTTAAAACAGCATCTTCGGTAGATTCCTCTAATATCGATACGGCAGATATAAAATTCGGTTATTGTACAGAATTTATTATCATGTTGGAAAAAGAATTTGAAGATAAGGATGAAAAAGAGTTCAAAGGATATCTTGAATCCATTGGCGACTCTATTGTATGCGTTTCCGATGACGACATCGTTAAAATTCATGTGCACACAAATGATCCAGGTTTAGCAATTCAAAAAGCCTTAACCTATGGTTCTCTTTCCAAGATGAAAATTGATAATATGAGGGAAGAGCACCAAGAAAAATTAATTAAAGATGCACAAAGGGTGGCCAAGGAACAAAAGGAAGCGGAAGAACAGAAAAAGGAACTTGAAAAAGTAGAAAATAAGCCTTACGGGTTTATTTCCGTTTCCGTAGGTGAAGGGTTGAATGAAATATTTAAAGGACTCGGTGTAGAC
>JBKTKK010000060.1:635-2675 GCA_047242405.1 Lachnospiraceae bacterium
GTGTAGACTATCTTATTGAGGGCGGACAGACGATGAATCCAAGTACGGAAGATATGTTAAACGCAATCGATCAGGTTCATGCCGATAATATTTTCATTTTCCCAAATAATAAAAATATTATTTTAGCAGCAGAACAGGCAAAATATCTGGTGGAAGATAAGAATATTGTAGTAATACCAAGTAAGACAGTGCCACAAGGAATTACAGCGATTATTAACTTCATTCCTGAAAAAACCGTTGACGAAAATGTGGCAACAATGACGGAAGAAATGTCAAAAGTTAAGACTGGCCAGGTCACTTATGCAGTCAGAACTACAACCATTGATGATGTTGAGATTCACGAAGGTGATATCATGGGAATCGGTGATCAGGGTATTTTAGGTGTAAGTGCTACAATTGAGGAAACAGCAATTAAGACCGTGGAAGCTATGACAGATGATGATACATCTTTGATTAGTATATATTATGGAAGCGAAGTGAATAAGGATATAGCGGAATCCTTTGTATCCGTTCTAGAAGAAAAGTATCCAATGATAGATGTAGAATTAAATTATGGCGGACAGCCAATCTATTATTATATTATTTCAGCGGAATAATTCGTAGGTAATTAGCGGGAGGTCGTTTCATACCTCCCGTTTTTTCGTAGTTATCTTGTTGTTTGCTTAAGAAAGGATACAAAGTATGGATAAAGAAAGCTCCATCTGTCAATTAAAAGGAATTGGAGAGAAGACAAGCCTGCTGTTTCAAAAGGTTGGAGTAAATACAATTGGTGAGTTACTTTCATTTTATCCAAGATCGTATGATGTTTTCGAAATGCCGGTTACGATCGCAGAGGCTCGGTTCTTAGATTTTGCAGCTATAGGCGGAATCGTAGCAAGTTCTTGCACGGTGAAAAGAGTCCGCAATCTTCAAATTGTTTCTACGCAATTGAAAGATCGAAATGGAGAAAGTATTCGCATCACATGGTTTAATATGCCGTTTTTGAGAAATACGATAAAACCAGGAATGCAATTTGTTTTCCGTGGTCGTTTGCAAGGTTATGGATCGAATCTTACGATGGAACAGCCAGAAATTTATACGCTAGGTTCTTATGAAGAAAAGATCGGTTCTATGCAACCAATTTACAATCTTACAAAGGGACTTAGCAATAAAACTGTCTCGAAAGCAGTCAAACAGGCCATCGGACAGGATATTTCGCTGGATGAAGGGTTGCCTTTAGAAGTTTTGAAACGATATGAACTAATGAATCGGCAAGAGGCGATCTCACAAATTCATTTTCCAAATCAAAAGGACTGCTTTGAGAAAGCAAGGCGCAGGCTAGTATTTGAGGAATTCTATCAGTTCATTGTAGGAGTTCGTACGTTAAAAGAGCAGCTAGAGCAAGAAAAAAATCATTTTGCTATCATTGAGCGAGAAGAAATAAAACAATTAATTGATACCTTACCTTACAAGTTGACCAATGCTCAGCTGCGTACACTTAAGGAAATCCAAGCGGATATGAGTGGAGCGCGGATTATGAATCGTATGGTACAAGGGGACGTTGGTAGTGGAAAAACGATTGTTGCCTTTTTAGCGTTGTACCAAGCGGCGCTATGCGGATACCAAGGTGTTATGATGGCTCCTACGGAGGTATTGGCAAAACAGCATTATATGTCATTGTGTAAGTTGTGGGAATCCCATGGAATTGCGTTAAAAGTGGCTTTACTAACTGGGTCTATGACAGCTTCCCAAAAAAGAAAAGCATACGAGGCGATTGCTGCCCATGAAGTAGATGTAATTATCGGTACCCATGCGCTCATTCAAGAAAAGGTTGTTTACCATGATTTAGCTTTAGTTATTACCGACGAACAGCATCGCTTTGGCGTAAAGCAGAGAGACGCTTTAAGTGATAAAGGTTTGACGCCTCATGTTTTGGTTATGAGTGCTACGCCAATTCCGAGATCTTTGGCAATAATTTTGTATGGGGATTTGGACATATCCGTTATGGATGAATTACCATCGAATCGCTTGCCAATTAAAAACTGTGTCGTTGATATAAAC
>JBKTKK010000060.1:2685-10391 GCA_047242405.1 Lachnospiraceae bacterium
GATATAAACTATCGGCCAAAGGCTTACGAATTTATAAGAAATCAAGTTGATTTAGGACGTCAGGCTTATGTCATATGTCCAATGGTTGAAGAAAGCGAACAGATGGAAGGGGAAAATGTCGTAGGATATTCGGAAAAACTAAGACAAGCCCTACCAGCTACGATTCATGTTGCCTATCTTCATGGAAAAATGGATAATAAAGAGAAAGACCGAATAATGGAAGCGTTTGCAAAGAAAGAGATTGATGTTTTAGTTTCTACAACCGTTATAGAAGTCGGAATTGACGTTCCCAATGCAACTGTCATTATGATAGAAAATGCAGAGCGATTTGGATTAGCCCAGCTTCATCAGCTACGTGGACGTGTTGGACGCGGGAAGGAGCAATCCTATTGTATACTTGTGAATACATCAGGGAGTAAAAGTAGTCGTAAACGACTTGAAATTTTAAATAATTCAAATGATGGATTTTTCATCGCATCGGAAGACTTAAAGCTGCGTGGTCCAGGGGATTTTTTTGGTGTCAGACAAAGTGGCATGCTAGAATTTACGTTAGGTGATGTATATACCGATGCAGCTATTCTAAAGGAAGCATCCGATGCAGCGGATCTCGTACTAGGAGATGGGAAAGGCTTAAATTATCCATTGTAATTGTTGCAATCGGATATTAAGATATATAGAAGTAACAACTGTTTTACTTGAGATGGTTAAAAGGAGAAAAGAAATGGCAACAGAATTGAAAATAATCATAGGGGATCGTTTTGTCACAATTGGATGGCAGGCGAATGACAATGCGGATTTTTATCGCATCTATTGGGCAGACAATAACCGTGATACGATGAAATTTCGTGTTGTTGGTGAAACAGAAAAGACAGAGTTTACTTTGAATAAGGCAACACATGTAAGACATTATTTTAAAGTTGCTACTGTAGTCGATGGAAAAGAAGCTGCTATATCGGAAGTTATCGCTTCGAATAGAAAAAAAGTATTTAACGAACAATTAGAAAATTTATCAAGAGGTTTGATTGCTGCCAAAACAAACAACGGCATTTTTCTTTCTTGGCGTATGTTTTTAAAAGAAGTGCAGGGTTATTCGAAAACTGGATTAACTGGTACGGATTATCAAATATATAAAAATGGAAATAAACTTGCTTTTGTTGCAGATAGTACGAATTACATTGACCAAGCTGGTACAGAAAATGATTGCTATGCCGTTGCTCCAGTGATCGACGGAGTAGAAGGTGAATGCTCCAAGGAAGTTAAGGCATTTCAAAGTGGTGCTGGCTACATCGATATTCCAGTAGTGACACCGGAAATTGAACCGCTTCCAGATGGAAAGCCTTATACGTACCACATAAATGATATGAGTGTTGGCGACATCGATGGCGATGGAGAATACGAATATATCGTTAAATGGGATCCAAGCAATTCGAGGGACGTATCACAGAAAGGCTACACGGGAAAATGCTTTTTGGACTGCTATAAATTAGATGGCAGATTGTTATGGCGTCTTGATATGGGCGTTAATATTCGTGCAGGCGCGCATTATACACAATTTATGGTGTATGATTTTAACGGTGATGGAAAGGCAGAAATGTCTGTGAAAACTGCACCTGGCACAAAGATGACCCGTTATAATGAGGATGGCTCAGTCTTATCTGAAAATTATATCACCATGCCGGAAGCCGATGTTAAAAATGGCATTACACACAGCGATGATTACCGTTGTAGTTCTACTGATTATTTCAATCATTTGGTTGAAATGTTTAAGGGATGGACGACGCATCCAGAAGTAGTTGCAGGAAATTGGCCAGCGACTTTGGAAGAATGTTTCGGAATTGAACAAAAGTATTCCTATCCATTAAAGGATGCAGATGCAACAGCGCTTGTAAATTATTTTATTCATACATATGCATCATCACGCAGTGATCGAAATCATCTCGAAGATTTTGAAGGTTTTGTTTTTGAAGGACCGGAATACTTAACTTTATTTACCGGAGAAGGAGAAGAGTTAGAAACAATTCCATTTAAATATGGAAGAGTGGATGATGGTCTTATGTGGGGAGATTATGCGTTAAAGAGAATTGAACCTTGTAACCGTGTTGACCGATTCTTATCTGGAGTTGCATATTTAGATGGAGAACATCCATACTTAATTATTTGTCGTGGATATTATACGAGGGCTACAGTAACTGCATATAAGTTATTCAACAACAGCCATGAAGAAGTTTGGACAATTGACTCCGGTTTTGTTCCTATGAGCAATCCATTCTGTGATAACCCACATGAAGCCGATGGTACCGATCCTGAATTTGGTTGTTTAACCGGACAGGGAAATCATAGTTTAGCAACAGTAGATGTCGACGGTGATGGTTGTCAGGAAATCATCTATGGTGGAGCAGTCATCGATCACAATGGTAAAATATTATATAGTGGAAGAGATTATTTACCAGATGGTAAAACTTTTGCAAAGTTGGGCCATGGAGATGCGTTACATGTTGCGAAAATTGATCCGGATAGACCTGGTTACCAAATCTTTAGTGTGTTTGAGGGTGCAGAAGCAGCACCATATGGTTATGCATTCCGTGATGCAGAAACGTGTGAAATATTCTTTGGGGAATATGCAGAAACGGATTTAGGCCGTGCAATGATTGGCGATATTGTACCTGGGGAAAAAGGATTACAAATGTGGGTTAATGATGTTTATGCAACGGACGGTCGAATATTAGATGTACCATTGTTAGGTACGAATCAATGCATCCATTGGGCTGGAGACTTAACGACACAGGTGATTGATGGCGTCGACTATATAAAAGGCGGCCACAGTGGTGTGATTAATGACAATACCCATGGCATTATGTTGGATCCAGATCATATGGCTACGAATAACGGAACGAAAGGAAATCCATGTTTGATTGCCGATCTGTTTGGAGACTGGAGAGAAGAACTTGTTTTAAGAAAGGCTGATGATAGTGCAATCCGTATTTATACCAATACAGAATTGACAAATCATAAGCTATTTACTTTGATGCATGATGTGATGTATCGTACCGGAGTTGCTTGGCAAAACAATTGCTATAACCAACCAGGCTATACAAAATTCTATCTTGCTTCGGATATGGACTTTAAAGATGTGTTACCACAGTTTTCCGATGATATAACAGAATAATAATATAAGAAGAAGGTGCTTTTTTAAATCGCATCTTCTTCTTTTTTAATAATCTCTTCAAATTAATTTTTATAAATTGCCTTCCTTTCGTTTCGACGGAAAACGAATGGTAATAATAGAAGAAGAAAAAGAAAACAAGTAAAAAATCAAATCATTTTTTGAAATTTTATGTATGAAAAGTATAACTAGAAGCAATGTAAATTATGCCAATATTAATATAACTTGCCAGTGTATTTTACGCAACGCTACATATAATATTAGCGTAACAAACAAGTACTTTCATGAAAGAGAAAAAGTGTTACAACAAACAACGTTATCAGCAACAAAGAAACAAAAACTCAAACACAAAAAATTGATAACAATTGAGAATGAAAAGGAGGACATTATATGTCAAACTCAAATTCAGGAAGTAACAAAGTAGTAGTACCAGAAGCGAAATCCGCAATGAACAAATTTAAAATGGAAATTGCAAACGAATTAGGTGTTCCATTAACAGATGGTTACAATGGTAACTTAACTTCTTACCAGAATGGTTCCGTAGGTGGATATATGGTTAAGAAGATGATTGAAAACCAGGAAAAGATGATGGCAAATAACCAATCCAATCTTCAATAAAACTAAATAAGTAATTCATATTCAAACGTATGATTACAGCTTAGCAAATAAAGAAGATGTGTAGACGGACAGACCAAATAATTTATTCTATGATGTAAAAAATCATAAAAGAAGGGTAGACTTCAATTAAGAAGTCTACTCTTCTTTTCTTTTGTTCTAATTTTTATGCTTGTAAGAATTAAAAATCCATACTATAATAGACCATAATTTCAAAATTCTGCACATATGGTCGATTTATGGACTGCTTAGATTAATAAGAGGAGAAATATATGAGAGTAATAGCAGGGACTGCTCGTAGTCTGACATTAAAAACAATAGAAGGTTTGGATACCAGACCGACTACAGATCGTATAAAAGAAACACTATTTAATATGCTTCAAACACAGATACCCGCCTGTGAATTTTTGGATTTGTTTAGTGGCAGTGGGGCAATTGGTATTGAAGCGTTAAGTCGTGGAGCAAGACAAGCCATCTTTATTGAAAACCAGAAAAAAGCTTGCGCATGCATAAAGGAAAATTTGAATTTTACAAAATTGCAAGATCGTGCAGTTGTAATGGAATGTGATGTTATAACGGGCTTAACACAGTTAGAACCACAGGGGGTTGTATTTGATATAATATTCATGGATCCACCTTATAAGGCAGAGATTGAGGAGTCGGTCTTAAAATATCTTTCTACTTCTGCATTAATAAATGAGGATACATTAATAATTATAGAAGCAGATATTAATCGTGACTTTCGTTTTGTGGATCAATGCGGTATGTCGATTGAAAAAGAAAAAAGATATAAGACAAATAAACATTTATTTATAAGAAAAAAATATTAGTACCAGTAAAAATACTGGTTTGCAATGGAGGAATAAAATGAGAGCAATATATCCGGGAAGTTTTGATCCAGTTACTTTTGGACACCTTGATATTATACAAAGAGCAAGTGAAGTGGCAGATGAGTTAATTGTAGGGGTATTAAACAATAATGCAAAAAGCCCGTTGTTTTCTGTTGAAGAACGTGTTAAAATGTTAAAAGAAGTTACGTCTCATCTGGCAAATGTAAAAGTATGTTCTTTTGGAGGTTTGCTAGTCGATTTTGCGAAAGAGTGCGAAGCTTCCGTGATAATCAGAGGATTGCGTGCAATAACTGATTTTGAATATGAATTACAGATGTCGCAAACAAACCGGAAGATTGCGCCTAACATTGATACGATATTTTTGACTACAAGTCTTCAATATGCATACTTAAGTTCTAGTATTGTAAAGGAAGTTGCTATATATGGCGGCGATATTCGTGAGTTTGTCCCTCCTGTAATTGTTAACTACATGAAAGATAAATTAAATGGAAAAGAATAAATTACATAAAGGAGAATTGTCATGAGCCACATTGAACAGTTAATTGGTGAAATCGAAGAATATATTGATAGCTGCAAGACGCAGCCTTTTTCCAGTACAAAAATCATCGTCGATAAAGCTCAATTAGAAGAGTTGCTAGTGGAATTACGCCACCGTACTCCGGATGAAATTAAAAAGTATCAGAAAGTATTAAGTAATAAAGAAGCGATTTTAGCGGATGCAAGATCACAGGCAGAAGCGATGTTAAATGAAGCAAAGGCACAGACGAATGAATTGATTAACCAACATGAAATCATGCAACAGGCCTATATCAAGGCACAAGCTATCGTAGATCAGGCAACAGAGCAGGCACAAATGATTGTTGACAGTGCTGTAGATGATGCGAACACCATTCGTCAAGGATCCGTTAGTTATGCTGATGAAATGTTAAATAGCTTACAGCTTATAATCAGTCATACAATGGAAAACACACAAAGTAAATTTGATGGCTTTATGCATTCTTTGAAATCAAGCTATGATATTATTCTAGATAACAGAAAAGAATTAAATCCTCCTTCACAAGAAGCAGCGGCAACTGCCCAAGAAAACAGTGAAGAGAATGAAAGAGAAGATTCAGACGAATAATGGAAGAAAGCCATTCTACATGTTACAATGCTATTTTGTAATTAGAATGGCTTTTAAAGTTCTTATTCACCGAAGAAAGGTCAAATAGAGGTACAACAGTACACCCGTTAAAATTCCATGCAACACTTTCCAGAGAATATAATTTCCCATGTTTAATGGAGTGCCCTTCATTACAGAATTCGTCTGCATAGCAGTGGATAAACCGCCAAAGGAGGCAAAGGCTGCGATAATTGCAGCTTTCATTGGCACAGATACTGTGGATAGGGGGGCAACTTGGCTTATTCCTGTTGTCATTTCAAAAGCTCCCATTAGTATCCATTGTATCCACGTAGCATGTAAACCAGATTTACCAACCAATTTGGATAAAAGTGTAAATAGCATCATATAAACGCCAATTTTAACAATAATTTCTACACTGCCGATAACGGCTTCGTCTAACATATCGAAAGAGAATTTCGGTCGCAATTCCTTTGCTTTTTTTTCAATCTTTGTATCCCCAGTCCCTAATTTTATTTTTTTTCTGAAAGTAAAATAAGAAAGCTGTCCAACGAGAATATCTGCAATATATACCGAAGCTAGCAGAGGAATTAGTAAGGCTTTATGACCCAATGATTTCGTTACGACATATCCGACAAGAAACATTGGACTTGGCAAATTTGCGAAAGATAATACGTATTGCCCTTCCGTTACGGTCATTTTTCCCTTGCGTATAAAATCAGCTGCCGTTTTTGCTCCCATCGGATAGCCGCAAATAATTCCCATCAAAACTGTGTATGTACCTTCCATACTGGTATGAAAAAAACGTCCAAGAATGGGTTGGAGGACACCTATCGTAAAGCGAGCCGCATCCATTTGAACAATTAAATTTGATAAGATCATACAGGGTAATAAAGTTGGAACAACAACCTGGTACCATAAAGTGAGCCCTTTTGTAGCTCCTTCAATTGAAATTTGCGCATTAAATAAAATAAGAAGAAAAAGTAAGACCATTCCGCCCCTTATTATTGTATTTTTCATAGCACCACCTTCCTTTGTTTCTTTTACAGTTTATTCTCATAGTTGAGAATCCATGCCGAACTTTTCGAAACCTTGTAAATTTCGCCCGTTGATTTTTTAGGGTTAATATGAGAGAATAAGGGAAGAATATGTAAAAAAATGAAAAACTGGAGGCGAAATATGAGTCGTATTTTAGAAAGCTTAAAACCAGAAAGGGTATTTTATTATTTTGAAGAAATATGTAATATCCCTCATGGGTCAGGTAATACAAAACAAATTAGTGATTATTGTGTAACTTTTGCAAAGGAAAGAAATTTGGAGGTTATTCAGGATAGCTTTAATAATGTAATCATTAAAAAGGCAGCTACTTCTGGATGTGAAGATAAGCCTGTGGTTATGCTACAGGGACATCTTGATATGGTAACAGAACGGGCATCTTGGTCCGAACATAACTTCGAAACAGACCCACTGGAATTATATATAGAAGGGGATTATGTAAGCGCAAAAGGTACAACCTTAGGTGGAGATGATGGGATTGCAGTTGCTTATATGTTGGCAATATTAGAAGATAACACCCTCATCCACCCAGCTCTAGAATGTGTATTTACCGTAGATGAAGAGACTGGTTTAACAGGAGCGAAGGAAATCGATTTATCTGGTTGTAAAGCAGAATATTTAATCAATCTTGATTCCGAAGAGGAAGGAATATTTTTAGCTAGTTGTGCAGGTGGCGTGCGTTTGAATTTAACACTTCCATTGCACCGTATGACAATGACAGGTAATTGTATGCACATTACCATTGATGGTTTAAAAGGTGGACATTCCGGAGCCGAAATTCATAAAAATCGTTGCAATGCAAATATGTTAATGGGACGTTTACTGTTTGATTTAAAGGACAGTGGTCTTGTTGATTACACTTTCGTATCCATGGAGGGAGGACAGAAAGATAATGCAATTC
>JBKTKK010000061.1:0-10208 GCA_047242405.1 Lachnospiraceae bacterium
ACGTGTTAGGGACTTTAACCCACTAGATTGCGCCCATGCTGGGCGCACCTAAAAAACCCCTGTCGGGAAACCGAACCCGACAGGGGAAAGAAAAACTATTTATTTTCCATAATAAGCTTTTACGTACATCGCTTTAATTTCGCTCATTAATGGATATCTTGGATTAGCACCTGTACACTGGTCATCAAATGCCTGTTCAACCATTGCATCTAAGGTCTCTAAGAAATATTTTTCATCTATACCATACTCTGCAATTGTCTTTTTTATTCCTACTGCAGCTTTTAATTCTTCAATTTTATCAATTAATTTCTTAACACATTCTTCATCATCTTTTCCAGTTATACCACAGAAACGAGCACATTCTGCGTATCTAGCCATAGTATGTGGATATTCATACTGTGGGAAAGTTCCCATCTTAGTTGGGCATTCTTCGGAGTTAAATGCAACAACATGGCTAATTAATAACGCATTTGCTACACCATGTGGTAAATGATGGAATGCTCCTAATTTATGGGCCATTGAATGACAAACACCTAAAAATGCGTTTGCAAACGCCATACCTGCCATGCATGATGCATCTGCCATTTTCGATCTTGCCTTTACATCGGAACCATTATTGTATGCTGTAGGTAAATATTCAAATACATTTTTCATTGCCTTTAAAGCTAAGCCATCTGTATAATCGGTAGCTAACACCGATGCATAAGCTTCTAATGCATGTGTTAATACATCAACACCAGAAGCACTCGTTAATCCTTTCGGCTGACTCATCATATTATCTGTATCTACAATAGCCATATTTGGAAGTAATTCGTAGTCAGCTAATGGATATTTTACCCCTGTTTCTTGATCTGTAATAACAGCAAATGGAGTTACTTCAGATCCGGTACCTGATGATGTAGGAACAGCAATAAAGTATGCTTTTTCACCCATTTTAGGGAATGTATAAACCCTCTTACGGATATCCATAAAACGCATTGCCATGTCTTGGAAATCAACTTCTGGATGTTCGTACATAACCCACATAATTTTACCAGCATCCATTGCAGATCCGCCTCCCATCGCAATAATAACGTCTGGCTGGAATCTAGACATAGCTTTTGCACCTTCCTGTGCATTTGCTAGTGTTGGATCTGGTTGAACATTAGAAAATGTTTCATGTGCGATACCCATTTCATCTAATTTATCTGTAATACATTTTGTATAACCATTCATATATAAGAATGAATCCGTGACAATAAATGCTCTCTTTTTACCAAGTACATTTTTAAGTTCGTCCAATGCAACCGGCAAACATCCTTTTTTAAAGTAAACTTTTTCTGGAGCTCTAAACCAAAGCATATTTTCTCTCCTCTCTGCAACAGTCTTAATGTTAATTAGATGCTTAGCACCTACGTTTTCAGATACGGAGTTTCCGCCCCAAGAACCACATCCTAATGTTAAAGATGGAGCTAATTTGAAGTTATAAATATCACCAATTCCCCCCTGTGAAGAAGGTGTATTAACTAATATACGACATGTCTTCATAGCAGCTGCATGCTTTTCCATCTTTTCCTTTTCGTTCACATTTATATATAAGGAAGATGTATGACCATATCCGCCATCTGCTACCAACTGCTCAGCTTTTTTAATGGCCTCATCAAAAGATTTTGCTTTGTACATAGCTAAAACTGGAGATAACTTTTCATGTGCAAACTCTTCAGATATATCCACAGATTCTACTTCACCAATAATAATCTTTGTATCTTCTGGTACATCTACACCAGCAAGAGCAGCAATTGTATAAGCTTTTTGACCAACGATCTTAGCATTTAAAGCACCGTTTATAATAATAGTTTTACGGACCTTTTCAACCTCATCTGGTTTTAAGAAGTAACATCCACGTGCGATAAATTCCTTTTTAACTGCTTCATAAATTGGTTCTAATACTGTAACAGACTGTTCGGAAGCACAAATCATACCATTGTCAAAGGTCTTTGAATGAATGATTGAAGATACTGCCATCTTAATATCCGCTGTATCATCAATGATTACTGGCGTATTTCCTGCTCCTACACCTAAGGCTGGCTTTCCGGAAGAATATGCCGCCTTAACCATCCCTGGACCACCAGTTGCTAGAATAATATCTGCACTTCTCATAATTTCATTTGTTAGTTCCAATGATGGAACATCAATCCAACCAATTAATCCTTTCGGAGCACCTGCTGCTTCAGCAGCCTCTTTAACAACTTTAGCTGCAGCTATTGTAGATGCTTTTGCACGAGGATGTGGGCTTATAATAATAGCGTTTCTTGTTTTTAAAGCCATTAATGTCTTAAATATAGCTGTCGAAGTTGGATTTGTCGTAGGAATAACTGCAGCAATTAAACCAATTGGCTCAGCAATTCTCTTAATTCCAAATGCCTTATCTTCTTCAATAACCCCACATGTTTTTTCATCTTTATATCTATTATAAACATTTTCAGCTGCATAATGATTCTTAATAACTTTATCCTCAACCACACCCATTCCAGTCTCTTCAACTGCCATCTTTGCTAGAGGAATTCTCATTTTATTAGCTGCTGAAGCTGCTGCAAAAAATATTTTATCTACTTGCTCCTGTGTAAAAGTAGAATATTTTTTTTGCGCTGCCTTTACTTCTGCAATTCTAGCTGCTAAAGATTCTACGCTATCTACGATAGCAGGTGTAACGACTTCCTTTTTTGCCATACCACATTCTCCTTTTTATATATACATGTTTATTAGTTTTTATCTCAACAAACACATTATACGTTATTGTTAAATTATTGTCAATACCATATTGAAAAATTTTTAACAATCTCGTGTTTGATTTTGTTACATTAATATCATAGTTTTATTAGATAGCTCTAAGTTTATTCGTTTTTTAAATATAAGCCAGAAGTTACCTTTTTTTACAATATTTAAATTAAAATATAGACATAAAAAAAGGAATTCCATAAGGAATTCCATAATCTTATTCTTGTTCATAATGCAGTGCAAAATCTAAGGCCTGTTTTTCTTCTTCACTCAACACCACTTCTACTTCACCATGAATAATTTCTTTCATATAAGTATAGCACCCATCCTGTGTGTGCATACAATTCATTATAAACCCATTATTTTTTTGGTCTAAAACAGCTACGACAAAACTTAACTTACCGGCCATACCACGAAAAGAATCGTATTTAACAATACCAATTTTTTGAAAACAATACTTAATTTGTTTTTTCATTTCTAAGATTGCATCTATATTATTTTTGGACTGTATCTTTACTTTCTTATTGTCGTTTACTATTTTCGATAGAATTTCTTCCAATGATTTTCCATCTTGTCCACTCATGAACTTTTCATATTTTTTATTGAGATGGTTATATTTTACTGTTAAAATTATAACTAATATTATAAGAATTAATAACAATCCACCAAGGCCTATTATTAAATAACCTGGATCAAAACCTATATAATTTAAAAATGAATCCATTACTTTTCTCCTAGTATGTCATATATTGATAATTATTGATCAAACTCTAGTTCGCATCTCAGAAACTAGTTATTCTATTATTATTTCCATAATACGTTCCAAATCATCCGAGGAATAATATTCTATTTCTATTTTCCCCTTATTTTCTCCCTTTCTGTTTATCTTTACTTTTGTACCAATTTTATTTTTTAATTTATCCTCTATAACTTGATACAACTCTACATTCCCAAGGGATTTTTTCTTAGGTTTTACTTTGTTTAAAGACCTTATATATTGTTCTGTTTCCCTTACTGACAATTGTTCGTCAATGATTTTTTCCGCAATTTGCAGTTGTACTTCTTTATCGTCTACACCTAGCAATACCTTTGCATGACCAGTTGTAATGAGGCCTTCCATTAACATTTTTTGCAATTTATCATCTAGTTTCAGAAGTCTCAATGAATTTGTTATCACGGTTCTACTTTTCGAAACTCTATTCGCTACTTCATCTTGTTTTAAGTTGAATTCTTTCAGTAAGCGCTGATATGCATGTGCTTCCTCGATCGGATTTAAATCTTCTCTCTGGAGATTTTCAATTAAAGAAATCTCTGCAACCTCTTGTTCGGTAAAATTTTTAACGATAACAGGTACCTCTTTCAGATTAGCCATCTTGGCAGCCCGCCATCTTCTTTCTCCGGCTATAATCTCATAATGGTCAGCTTTTTTTTGAACAATTAAAGGTTGAATGACACCATATATTTTAATAGAATCTGCCAGTTCCTGTAGAGAATCTTCTTCAAATTGTTTTCTTGGTTGATTGCGATTTGGTTCAATCTCTCGAATTTTTAGTATACATTCTGCACCTGCTTGCTTATCTGCTTCAATTTTAATTTGTTGAATTGATCTGGTTATTTCAGTATCTTCTGTAATTAGAGAATCTAATCCTTTCCCAAGTCCGCCCCTTTTTGTCTTTACCATCAATAATCAACCCCTTTATTTATTACTTCTTCTGCCAGCAATCGATAAGCCTCAGCCCCAGATGATTTTCTATCATAGTAGTTAATTGGCATTCCATGGCTAGGGGCTTCCGCTAATCTAACATTCCTAGGAATAATTGTTTTATATACACTTTGCTTTAAATTTGATTTTACATTTTCCACTACTTGCAAAGATAAATTTGTACGAGCATCATACATAGTAAATACAACTCCTTCAATTTCCAAGTAAGGATTTAGGCGTTTCTTCACTAGGTTTATTGTATGTAATAATTGACTTAATCCTTCTAATGCATAATACTCACATTGTATTGGTACAAGTACGGTATCTGCTGTTGTCATGGCATTGATCGTCAACATACTTAATGATGGAGGACAATCTATAATTATAAAATCGTAGTTATGTTTTATTTCATCAATCATTTCTTTGAGAATAAATTCCTTATGTTCAATTCCAATTAGCTCTATTTCTGCACCAGATAAATTAACATTGGATGGTAGTAAATCCAAGTTATCTAATACATTAGTAATTAAACACTCTTCGAGAGTACAGTCTCCAATAATCATTTCATATATTGTATAATCCAAATTGTTTTTGTCTACACCTACACCACTAGTTGTATTTCCCTGAGGATCCATATCAATAGTCAACACTCTCTTACCGTATTCTGCTAGTGATGAGGACAAATTTATGGCAGTTGTTGTTTTTCCTACTCCACCTTTTTGATTCGCTATTGCTATTACTCTTCCCACCTTATCTCCTTTCTAAATAATAATTTACTAAATTGATTATATCACCTTTTTATTTCTAAATCTACTTAAACTCTGCCACAATCAATAAATTAATCAAATTATTTCTTATTAATCAACCCTTATCCTTATTTTCTCTACCATGCTTACTGCTTTAATTTATCTAGTTTACACAATCATTTCTTCTTAACTCTATATGTATTACCTTTTTATCTAATTAAAATTGTCTAATGTTCCACGTGGAACATTTTCTTATTGTATTATATACTACTTATTTCTTTCTTCTTTATTTTTACCGTCTTCTATTCTTCATTTTCTTTATGTTCTACGTGGAACATTTTTTTATTGTATTATATACTACATATTTCTTCCGTTCTACGTGGAACATTTTTTATTGTATTATATACTACATATCTCTTCCTTCTTTTACAAGCTCCACTATTTATATATTTCATGTTTATCTCCAATTTACAAAAGAATAGTATTATAAAATCAATGACCGTGAATAGTAATCATTAATACATTTTCATAATCATAATATCACTAATTTGTGTTATTCTTTTCGTTACTTCTTTTAATATTTTATAATAATCAATTTTTATCTTTATTATTATAAAATCTATTATTAAATAAAATGTTTGTCCTTGTATAACCAGACAGGATGATTTATAATATACATATAGTTCGTCAAAATCGGAGGGTAATTATGAAGGCAAGAGAAAAATTTCTTACCGCATTAGCTCTAACTGTATCTTCAGCTGCTGCGATATCTGTTATTAATAAATTAATCTTTTTATGTTCAACTAAAGATACTAGTAAAATAAGTCAATCTTCACATACCTATGAATGGCGTTATGGTAAAATAAATTATACGAAATGTGGTTCCGGTAAACCAATCTTACTTATCCATGATATTGATCCTTCTTCAAGTGGGTATGAATGGCATGGCGTAGCTGAAAAATTATCAAAAGAAAGAACCGTTTATACAATAGATTTACTCGGCTGCGGTCTATCTGATAAACCAAGTATAACTTACACAAATTTTGTTTTTGTACAACTGATAAATAATTTTGTTCATGATATTATTGGAAAGCGAACCGATGTAATGACGCTTAACCGATCTTCTTCCGTTGCACTGATGGCTTGTCGTTATAATGAAAGATTATTTGATAAACTCTTTTTAATCAATCCTGAGTCTATAGAAGAAAGTTTAAAAATCCCTTCCTATTATGATAAGGGGAAGCGAATACTATTTGACTCGCCCTTTTTAGGTACTTTGGTTTATAATATCGCCTATTCTAGAAAGTTGATCTATAAAGACTTATTATTAAAGAAAGTTTTTAACCCATGTAAAATAAAATGGAATGATGTTTTAACGTATCATAAGGCTGCGCATTATAAAGGAGAACAAGCAAAATACTTATTTTCCTCCATAAAGTCACACTATGTTAATATAAATATTAGTAGTGCAGTCAAAGAAATCGATAATACGATTTATATTCTTTTTGGAGAACATACGGAAAATTATCATGAAATAGGAAATGCGTTTAAACGTCTGAATCCTTCTATCGAGTGGGATGTGGCAAATGACACAAAAGAACTTGTCCCTATAGAAAACGTCTCTGCTGTACTAGATATGATTCATTTATTTTAATTTATAGGGACGATAGAAACAATGAGGTGAAGAGCAAAGCCCATAATCTGTAAATAAGTACAATAATATCAATGCATTTTAATATCACTTTTCTATCCTATTCAAAAAGAAAATGTTGGAAGTGTGCTCTGCACACCCCAACATTTTCTTTTTGAAACTATTTACTTAATGGTTCTTTTCCCGGTAATCCAGCCTTTCGTGGATACTTCTTAGGTGTTGATTTTACTTTTTTTATAGAAACGAAACTTCTACTTATATCAGTATTCGGTATCTCAAAAAGGTGGCACATTTCTAATTCTCCCCCCAATATAGGAAAAGCCTTAGATGCAGCCTTTACCTCTTTGTCTATATCAGCAGACTTATAAGAAATAAATCTTCCCCCTATTTTTAGAAAAGGGACACAGTACTCTGCTAAAGTTGCTAGATTTGCGACAGCTCTAGATACACTAATATCAAACTTCTCACGCAATTCTAGACGCTTTCCACCATCTTCCGCCCTTGCGTGTATCGTCTTTATATTAGTAAGTTCCAATTCTTCAATTACTTCTTCTAAGAAATTAATTCTCTTATTAAGCGAATCCAATAATACGATCTCTAAATTTGGATAAACAATCTTTAGTGGTATACCAGGGAACCCCGCCCCTGTACCAACATCAATTAAGGATATGTTCTCCTCTCTAAGCCATTCTTCTGGTATCATTACACTGTCCATAAAATGTTTAACTACTACATCTTCAAACTCTGTAATAGCTGTTAAGTTCATTACTTTATTCTTTTCTATCAACATATCATAGAAAGTTATAAACTGATCCTGTTGTACCTCGGTCAAATTTATACCTATACTATGAAAACACTCATACAAATATTTTTTTCGATTCACTAATTAATCCTCTCACATTTATTATCCATTTCTTCTTTCTTGTTCCAAATAAATCAATAAAACAGAAATATCAGATGGAGATACCCCAGCAATTCTTGAAGCTTGTCCAATAGAAGAAGGTTTGTATAAGTTTAGTTTTTGAATAGCTTCTTTTCTTAGATTTTTTACACATGCGTAATCAAAATCTAATCTCAGTTTTTTGCCCTCCAATTTCTTATATTGTTCAACTTGCTTCATCTGTCTTTTTATATATCCAGCATATTTAATATTTATGTCAACTTGTTCAACAATATCTCTACTTAATTCCGTACGATCATCGTCAATATCTTTTAAATCATAATAAGATAGTTCTGGCCGTCGAATTAACTCAGCCATATTAGTTCCAGATTTAAGAGGTGTACTATTATGGGCAACTAATACCTCTTGCACTTTAGCAGTTGCACCTATATTCGTATTTTCCAAACGTATAATTTCTTGCCTAATAAGTTCCTGCTTCTGAATAACAGAATCATATCGCTCCTTTGAAATTAATCCTACTTGATAACCAATTGGCGTTAAACGTAGATCTGCATTGTCCTGTCTAAGTATTAGCCGGTACTCTGCTCTCGATGTCATCATTCGATATGGCTCTTTATTATCCTTGGTTACTAAGTCGTCTATTAATACGCCAATATAGGCTTCTGAGCGATCTAATATAATCTCATCTCTGTTAAGTATATGCAAAGAAGCGTTGATACCAGCAATCAATCCTTGCGCAGCTGCCTCCTCATACCCACTACTGCCATTAAACTGACCTCCACTATACAACCCAGATATGTTCTTAAATTCTAACGTAGGTTTCAATTGTCTTGGATTAATACAGTCATACTCAATCGCATATGCATTACGAACAATTTTAGCATTTTCTAAGCCCGGAACAGTACGATACATCGCATACTGCACATCTTCTGGTAAAGAACTCGACATTCCTCCTAAATACATTTCGTTTGTATATAGGCCTTCTGGTTCAATGAATACTTGATGTCTATCTCTGTCTGCAAACTTTACCACTTTATCTTCAATAGAAGGGCAATATCTAGGCCCTGTCCCCTCAATCATACCTGAAAATAATGGAGATCGATTTAAATTATCTCGAATGATCCCATGGGTCTTTTCATTGGTATAAGTCAACCAGCAAGATATTTGTTCTTTTTGAACACTTTCTGGATCCGTTGTAAAAGAAAACGGAATGACCTCTTTATCGCCTTTTTGCTCTTCCATCTTTGAAAAATCAATACTACGTTTATCTACTCTAGCCGGTGTCCCAGTTTTAAACCTTTGCATCTCGATTCCTAGATTCTTTAAAGATCCAGTAAGATGTTGGGCTGCCTGCAAACCATTAGGACCTGTTTCATTGCTAACTTCCCCATATATACATCTTGCTCGTAAATAAGTACCTGTGGCTAATACAACAGCTTTACATCGGTACTCAGCTCCAGAATATGTTTTAAGACCGACGATTTTTTCATTTTCGACTATTAATTCTGTCACCTCAGCCTGACGGATTATTAACTTATCTGTATTTTCCAGTGTTTTACGCATTTCTCTACTATAATCCTGCTTATCCGCTTGGGCCCTTAACGAATGAACAGCCGGTCCCTTTGATTTATTAAGCATCTTAGATTGGATAAATGTCTTATCAATATTTCTTCCCATTTCTCCACCCAAGGCGTCAATTTCTCTTACTAAATGTCCTTTGCTACTTCCGCCTATATTAGGGTTACAAGGCATCAAAGCAATACTATCTACGCTAACAGTAAACATGATTGTCTCTAATCCCAACCTTGCAGCAGCCAAAGCAGCCTCGCAACCTGCATGCCCAGCGCCAACTACTGCAATATCATATTGTTCTAATAAATTTGGCATATTTATCTCTCCTTATCATCGGATACGTAAACTTATTTTCCCATACAAAACTTAGAAAAAATTCGATTCACTAAATCTTCTTCTACTTCTTCACCTACTATAAATCCTAACTGTGTATATACATTCATTAAATCTATCGTATAAAAATCCTCAGGCATCTCCATTTCAATGCTATCTAATACCATATTCAAACTAGACAAGCTGTCTTCCAGTGCCTTTTTATGACGGATATTTGTAATAAAAACTTCATCGTTATAAGAGACTTTACCAGTCATAAACATTTCTTTTAATAAATCTATTAACTCATCTATTCCCCTTCCTTCTTTCGCGGAGAGACGAATTGTAGGAATATCCTGACATAATTTATTTATATCAGTAAAAGAAATTTTTTCATTGAGATCAACCTTATTAAATAGTATAATCGCACGCTTTGTTTTAATAAAGTTGATGATCTCTAAATCATTATCATCCAATTCTTTTGAAGAATCCACCACATACAAAATTAGGTCTGCTTGTTCTGCAACTTCCTTCGCTTTTTTTACTCCAATTTGTTCGACTATATCA
>JBKTKK010000062.1:0-10133 GCA_047242405.1 Lachnospiraceae bacterium
GCGCTAATAACGATAACTAATTCTGCTTGTTCCTTTAATTGTAGCAGCATTTGAAGTTTGCTGTCAGGAGCAAATCCAGGTAAAACTCTAGACGCATGGTAATCATCAAATAACTTACCGCCAAACTCTAAATAAAGTTTATTATCGAACTTACTAATACGTTCCTTAATATGCTCGGATTGCATTTGCAAATATTTCTCGTTATCAAAACCCTTTTTCATCATAATTAACTCGTTCCTTTTCTTATACATTTCATGAGTTATTTTCCATAAAGCCCAAACTCAATATTACTAGTATAAGGAATAAAAATAAAAAGCACAACCTTTATTCTGCAAAATCCGACAAAAAATGTTTTTTATGGCTGTTTTCGTCTTTTTGGTTTCCAACATTTTCTTTTTTAAAAAGTTGTTGTATAATTCTTATTATAGTACATAAAAAATCCCAAAGACCGATTCTGTTAGAATAGGTGTAAGATGTGATAATCCTATTACCAAGGTAGTATTTTCACATGCAGAATGGAAAGAATGTGATTGGGGTAATGATGCTGTTAAACCGCTAAATAAATTTGTAAAGCAAGGAGTTAAATTATGAAATTAATGTTTGCTTCGGACATTCATGGATCCGAATACTATTGCAAAAAAATGCTAGATGCATATGAAATGGAAAAGGCAGAAAGACTTGTTTTATTAGGGGATGTCCTATATCATGGACCACGAAATGATTTGCCAAGAGAGTATAATCCGAAAGCAGTTATCGGTTTGCTTAATGATAAAAAGAATGATATTTTATGTGTTCGCGGTAATTGTGAAGCGGAAGTAGACCAGATGGTGCTTGCATTCCCTGTACTAGCGGATTATATGACAATGTTTATTGGAAAGCATATGCTTTTTGTAACCCATGGACATTTATATAATGAAGAAAAACTTCCTCCTTTAAAAAATGGAGATATTTTAATTCACGGACATACGCATATTCCGGTTGTATGTCAACATGAAACTTATACGTATATAAATCCAGGTTCGGTATCAATTCCTAAGGAAGGTTCGACAAATAGTTATATGGTGTTAGAAGATAATACATTTACAATTAAAGGTTTCGATGGTACGATTGTGGCTACCTTTTCAATTGGGAATGATTAAGACTGCAATATTTAATAATTCAAGGAGAAGATATGGAAGATTACAATAAGGATAAAGATTCCTATACGTTTGAAGAATTACGAACAATTGTTGAAAAATTACGGGCAAAAGATGGTTGTCCTTGGGATCGGGAGCAGACACATAAGAGTCTGAAACGGTATATGATTGAGGAGGCCTATGAGGTAGTCGATGCCATTGATACGTATGAAAGTATAGGATCAGATGAAAATTTATGTGAAGAATTAGGCGATGTTTTATTACAGGTTATGTTGCATGCACAGATTGCATCAGAAGAGAACCGTTTTAATGTGGATACTGTAATAAAGGGAATAAGTGAAAAAATGATCAGACGCCATCCCCATGTTTTTGGTACACAAAACGCCACTTCGCAACATGGGGGATTTCCAACATGGGATGAAATTAAGAAGCAGGAAAAAGAAGGAAAAGACATGCAGCTATCCGAATTAGAGGCCGTTCCTAAGTCGTTTCCTGCTTTGATTCGTTCTGAGAAAGTTTTAAAGAAAGCCCAAAAGTCATACGGACAGGATTCAGACTTTGATGAAAATATTGATCATATAATTTCCGTAGTTAGCGGAATGGATGAAAAGGTAGAGGGGAAAGTAGCGGATCGGATAATCGGTGATTTATTATTGACAGTTGTGAAACTTGCGAGCGCATTAAATGTCAATAGTGAGGAGGCATTAACCGATGCAATCGATCAATATATAAATGAGGTTATGGATAAGTAATAGAGCGGATTGCAATCTGTCTGACGGGAATGAGAAAAGGGAGGATTAAAAGATGGAAGGCCAACATTTTATACTAAATTTAGATACTCAGATCGTATGCACCTATGGGACTAGGGCAATTACTTTAGCAGTTGAGCGCTTTAAACGCGATATGAGAAATGTTTTAACCGGTACTGGTATAAGCAACTCCATTATTCTTAAGCTTGATTCGAATATGGGGGCGGAACAGTACCAGTTTACCTTTGAAGATAAGCAGATGATTTTATGTGCTGCAGATGACTTAGGGATAGTCTATGGTTTAAATGAAATTAGTGAACGTTACCTAAACATATATCCTTTTTGGTTTTGGAATGATGAGCCTTTAAAGCAGATTGATCAAGTCTTTATTCCAATGAAGGTGTCAAAATCAAAACAAAATGTAGTAAGATATCGTGGCTGGTTTATTAATGATGAAGTATTAATCTCCCGTTGGCAGGTGGATGGTAGCGATATATTACCCTGGGAAATGGCATTTGAGGCGTTGCTTCGATGTGGGGGAAATATGGTGATTCCTGGGACTGATAATAATAGTAGAAAATATCGAAAACTAGCTCAGGACATGGGCTTATATATAACCCATCATCATGCAGAGCCTTTGGGTGCAGAAATGTTTTCTAGGGCTTATCCTGAATTGACGCCATCTTACGCAAAACATCCAGATTTGTTCCATCAGCTATGGAAAGAGGGGATAGCAGAGCAAAAAGAAGGAAAGGTTATCTGGAATCTAGGTTTTCGTGGCCAGGGGGACCGCCCGTTTTGGAATGATGATCCGCAGTATGATACGCCGGAAGCGAGAGGAAGGTTAATTAGTGATTTAATACGATTACAGTATGAATATGTATGCCAACAAGTGGAGAATCCAGTATGCTGTACGAATCTTTACGGTGAAATAATGGAGCTGTATAGAGGGGGATATTTGGATTTACCAACGGATGTTATAAAAATTTGGGCGGATAATGGATTTGGAAAAATGGTGTCGAGACGTCAAGGTAATCATAACCCAAGAGTGTATGCTTTACCAGAAAACGAATCGGTTGGCCACCATGGTTTATATTATCACGTATCCTTTTATGATTTACAAGCGGCAAATCATATCACGATGTTACCAAATAGTCTTGCCTTTGTGAATAATGAGTTAAATCATGCCTTTGAGATGGGCGCAGATGATTTTCTAATAGTTAACTGTTCCAATATAAAACCGCATGTATATTTTCTAGAGGAAATTGCCCACATATGGAAAAAGGGTGAAATTAATGTGGACGAATTTAGCAAAGACTACATAGACAGATACTTCTTTCACAATCCAAGCGGATTAATGGATACAAATCTAGTACGAGATGAAATATCGAGTTGTTTTCATTTATTTGCAGAAAGCACGATCTTGTTTGGTAATGAGGAAGATGAGCACGCGGGAGAACAATTTTATAATTACACGGTTCGGCAAATGGCACATCAGTGGATGATAAACGATACCGATAGCTGTGTGAAGAGTCTCATTTGGGCGACTGGAAAAATCGGTATGCCAAGTCAAGTAAAATGGTATGAGGACTTATGCCAGACAGGGCGAAACAAATTTGAACTCCTAATGAAACGTTGCCAAGGGTTGCTACCTAAGTTGGATACGCATGCTGCTGTTTTATTTAAAGATAGTTTGCTGTTGCAAGTACAGATTCATTTAAGCTGCTTAAAGGGATCTTTGGAATTTTGCAAAGCATACGAGTATTTTCATGAGAAGGAGTATGCGAAATCTTTTTATAAATTAGGGCTAGCTGCAGATTATTATAAAGCAGCTGACGATGGGATGAGAAGCCGCGAACACGATAAGTGGGATGGCTTTTATGCAAATGATTGTTTATGTGATCTAAAGCAGACTGCCTATAATCTTAAACATCTTATGTTTTTTGTAAGGAATATCGCAGAGGGACCACATTTTTATAAGTGGCTAAGAGAATTTATGTATTCTGAAGAGGATAGACGTGTTGTTTTAATTACAAATTATGATAATCATCCAACAAATGAAGAAATATTTTTAGCGATGAAAGAGCGTTTTGACGATGGGAAAACAGAAGAAAAATAAGGAAACTTAGGAATAAAAAATATTTATTTTCTAAAAATAGTTTTAGGCATACGGAAAATGTGGCCAGATTATTGAAATAATGAGGTTTCGTATGAAAGAATTTTATAAAATTGGGGAAATATCGAAATTATTAGGTCTGACAATAGATGCGATTCGTTTTTATGAGAGAAAGGGCTTAGTACATCCGGCGGTTGACGAGTCAAATCAGTATCGTATGTATGATTTATATAATATAATTGAAATATTAGATGTTATCTTTTATCGTCATTTAGATTTTTCTGTTAAAGATATGCAGTTAATGATGGAAGAACAAGATCAAAACATTCTTATCGATAAAATTCAACAAAAGAGAAAGGAATGTATTTTAGAAATCAAGTATAAAAAAATGCTATTAAATAAATTTGATTATTTGTATGATTTATTCCAAACGAAAACAAACCGAGGGTGTATCGAAACAACTTTAAAGGAATCTATTGTGCTATTTTCGAATATTTCCCATAATGGAAAATCGGATTTGGTGTCATCACTTTTACATTTATCACAGGAATTATTTGTTTTAGGGAATGTATATAAAATCTATGATAATAACCTAAATGAAACAAAGATGCTGTATACGATAGAAAAAAATGTCCTGAAAAATTTTGATGTTAAAGTATCAAAAGAAAATGAGATAATTCAAGAAAAAAGAGGATTAAGCATTACGATTCCTTCGAAAGATATTACAAAGGAAGACTTAGCCCCCATATATCGTTATGCAAACGAAAATGACCTTTGTTTATCGGATCAAATTTTCGTACATGAAATTTCTACAATTAGTTATAATGATCCAGCTCATAATTATCTTAAAATATTTATTGAAATAATAACTTAGGGTTGACTCTTGTCTTAGACCATGGTTTATACTCTGTTTTCGAAAGGAGTGAGACTATGATCGAAAGAAGATTTTTAAAATATGTTATTCCAAGCATGATATCGATGCTGTTTGGCGGCTTATATTCCTTAATAGATGGTTTATTCGTTGGTAATGTCTTAGGGGATGTAGGATTAGCAGGCATTAATTTAAGTTATCCATTACAAGTGGTTATTAATGCAACAGCTATCGGTATCGGAATTGGTGGATCCGTTCTATGTTCGGCGTACAAGGGAGAGAAGAATGAAGAAAGAGAAAATGCGGTACACAATCTAACGATAATGACCCTTTTTGTGATTGGAATAATTCTACCTCTTTTATTGCTTTTAAGTAAGGACACGTTGTTGGGCTTCTTAGGAGCAGAAGGAGAGATTGGAAAGCAAGCCAATATATACATTACGACATTGCTCTATGGTGGTATTTTTTTGATGTTAGGAAATGGTATTAATCCATTAATACGTAACCTGGGGTATACAAAGCTTGCTACATTTAACATGTGCAGCGGCCTAATTACGAATATTGTACTAGACTACTTCCTCATATTTAAGTTTCATATGGGAATGTCAGGTGCTGCATTGGCGACAATGCTTGCGCAGGCGGTAGTTGCAATATTAAATGTGGGATCAATCCTTTATTTGCGGGGGCTTAAAATCCCACAGAAAAAATATGTCGTAGAGTTAAAAAAGATAATACAGATTGGGATTGCTCCCTTTGGGCAAACCTTAATTCCAAGTTTGTTAATTGTATTTACTAATTTAGCTTGCATCAAATATGGTGGGGATCGCGCATTAGCTACGTATTCTTTGATTTCCTATGTACTAAGCTCTGTTCAATTATTATTGCAGGGAATTGGAGATGGGGCGCAGCCCTTATTTAGCTATTATCATGGCGCAAAAGAAGAAGAGAATTTGAATCGTGTATATAACCTTGCATTTTTTTCCTCGATCGCCTTAGCATTCCTACTATTTATTTGTACGAACCTGTATGCAGTTAATATTGTCAAAGTATTTGGAGCAAGTGAAGGTTTAATTGATGAGGCTGTTTCTGCACTTCGTTTAACTAGTTTTTCCTATCTTTTCTATGGAATTATTCGAGCAACCAGTGCATTCCTTTATGCAACACAAAAGAATAAGTTTGCTTCAATCTTAATCTATTTAGAGCCATGTGTATTGGCGCCTATTTGCCTTTTCCTATTCCCTTCCTTATTTGGAATGCAGGGTGTATGGGTAACTTATCCTATTATGCAAGTTATACTATGTGTGATAGCGCTAGTATTTAAAAGTCCGAACTTAATAAACAAAAAAGAAAATTTAAAAAATGCTGCAACCGTATGAAAAAAGACCTAACAGGAATTTCTGTTAGGTCTTTTCAGGCACGCGTCTTTATGGTATAATTAGTCAATGAAATTTTTCTATATATTATAATGTGGTTCCTAATCAATAGAATACTATGTAATTCGATGCTACAAATTTTTATATACGAAATTTGTTACTCTTTGCTCGTCTTTTGTATAAATTTCATAAACTTCTATTTATCTTTTTTCTATTTCATTTAATTTTTCAAAAAATTTATTATATATTCATGTCATTAATTTAATAAGAAGAAACACATGATTTACAACAGTTCCGTTTTTAAGAAAGGTGATTTTTTATGTTCGCTTCTGTTTATAGTGCAGCAGTAATTAATATTGATGGGGTAATCGTAAGTGTCGAAACGGATGTAAGTAATGGACTTCCCTCCTTTGATATGGTAGGATTTTTGACTTCTGAAGTTCGTGAGGCAAGAGAGCGGGTACGTACGGCAATACGAAATTCCGGTTTTGAAGTACCAATCTGCCGGATGACGGTTAATCTTGCTCCTGCCGATATAAGAAAATCAGGAAATGGTTTTGACCTGCCAATTGCTATATCCATTTTGACCGCAAGCGGAATTATTCCCCCGTATCATTTGAAAGACTTTATGTTTATCGGGGAGCTAGGGTTAGATGGCTTAATTAAACAAGTAAATGGAACATTATCACTTGTATGTACTGCAAAAGAGGCGGGCATAACAAAATGTATTGTTCCATTTGCAAATGGAAAAGAAGCTTCCATAATCAATGACATTTCCGTATATCCTTTCAAAACTCTAAAAGAAGTTGTATCCTTCTTACGTAATCCAGCTTTATATAAGCCAATTGCATATACAGATCCCGATGATATTTTGTATCAATCCATGAAGAACTATAACATGGATTTTTCTGAAGTAAATGGACAAATAGCGATTAAAAGAGCCACTCTCATCGCTGCGGCAGCAATGCATAATATTCTATACATTGGCCCTCCAGGTTCTGGAAAAACGATGATTGCGAAACGAATTCCAACCATCTTACCCCGATTGACCAAAAAAGAGAGTATTAAGTTAACTAAAATTTATAGCATATGCGGCTTGTTACCAAAGGAACTGGGCCTAATTACGAATCGGCCATTTCGAGGTACACACCATACAATATCGGCGACTGCCTTAATTGGTGGGGGAAAACATCCGTTACCTGGGGAAGTAAGTTTGGCCGGCCATGGCATACTCTTTTTAGATGAGTTGCCAGAGTTTCAAAGGAGTACCTTAGAAGTATTAAGGCAGCCACTAGAAGACAGGCAGGTAGTAATCTCACGTGTGTCAGGGACCTATACGTACCCAACCGAATTTATGCTTGTTTGTGCGATGAATCCGTGCAAATGCGGCTTTTACCCAGACCGTTCTTTCTGTCATTGTAGCCAGGCAGAGGTAAGGCGTTATTTAGACCATATATCTCAGCCCTTTTTAGACCGCATGGATATTTGCATAGAAACGCCTAGAATCCCATTTCAAGATTTTATAGAAAACAGAAAGAATGAAACGTCGCAATCGATGCGAATAAAAGTAGAGAATGCAATGAAAATTCAAAGGGAAAGATATAAAAATGAAGCAATACTTTTTAATTCGCAGCTCACGGGTGAAAAAGTAAAAATGTATTGTCAGTTGGGAAAAAATGAAAGGGCTTTCATGAAAGACATATTTGAAAATTTAGGGCTAAGCGCAAGAGCTTATTATAAAATTTTAAAGGTAGCTCGCACCATTGCAGATGTGGAAGGTGCTATTAACATATCAGAGGCACACATTAGTGAGGCAATTAGTTATCGTAGTTTGGATAAAAAAATATGGGGGAGGTAATTTCTTTGACTCCAGATGAATACTGGTACTGGCTCTGTAATATAGAAGGAATCGGTGCAAGGAAAATAAATAAATTATTGCAAGTGTTTCACTCACCGAAGCAATTGTTTGAGCAAAATGGAAATGCTATTACGCAAGTAATAGGTCTAGGAAATAATTTGTCTTACAATTGGGAGAGAAGTATCGAAAATATTGAACAAACTTTGAAGTCTTATCATAACCTATCGAAGAAAAACATACAATTTATCACCATTGAAAATCCTTATTATCCAGAAAAACTAAAAACATTATATGACATGCCTTATGGTATCTATGTAAAAGGCAGTCTTCCATCCAGTCACCTGCCTAGTGTTGCCATTGTAGGTGCAAGAAGTTGCACAAAATACGGGACTGATACGGCAGAATATTTTGGAAGTGTGTTGGCATCCTATGGGGTACAGGTAATTAGCGGAATGGCTTTGGGAATCGATGCGGCGGGGCATTGGGGTGCTTTAAAAGGACATGGAAGTACCTTTGCTATATTAGGATGTGGAGTTGATATTTGCTATCCAAAAGACAATATTGAATTATATATACAAATCGCCAGTAATGGAGGACTTCTTTCAGAGATAGCGCCAGGGCAATATCCTCGCCCTTATTTCTTCCCGATACGAAATCGGATTATTAGTTGCTTATCGGATTGTATAGTTGTAATAGAGGCCAGGGAGAAGAGTGGAGCCTTAATTACTGTGGACCAAGCTTTAGAGCAGGGAAAAGATATTTTTGCAGTACCCGGCAGGATAGGTGATCCGCTAAGTGTAGGATGTAATAATCTGATTAAATTTGGTGCAAATATAGTGACAAAACCGGAAGAAATACTTGATTTTTTGAAAATTTCATATAATTTTAATAATTTCCAACAAAAGAATTCCCAAAAAGTACTTGCAAAGGAGGAAAAAATAATATATGCTTGTTTGAGTTTAGAGCCGAAACATATTGAGGATATTTTATTGGAAACCGGTTTTCCAGTTAGTCAGGTTACGGCAATATTACTAAAGTTAGAGCTGAAAGGTTACATAGATCAGCCATTAAAAAATTATTATACTAGTGTAGATGACATCAAATAGTTTAAAATTCATGATTTGTATTTATATAACATAATACGAAAAAATTATATAGATGAAGATTTGGAGAGGAGTTTTCATGGCAAAGTATCTGGTTATAGTGGAATCACCAGCTAAGGTGAAGACCATTAAAAAGTTTTTAGGATCTAATTATGAAGTAGCAGCTTCGAATGGGCATGTTAGAGATTTACCAAAAAGTCAATTGGGAATTGATGTGGACCATGATTTCGATCCAAAATATATCACCATTAGAGGAAAAGGGGATATATTGGCAAAACTTCGAAAAGAAGTAAAAAAGGCAGATAAAATCTATCTTGCAACTGACCCTGACCGTGAGGGAGAAGCAATTTCATGGCATTTATCTCAGGCATTAAAAATTGATGAGAAAGACATTCATCGTATTACCTTTAAGAGATAACGAAAAATGCAGTAAAAGCTTCCATTAAAGAAGCACGTACCATTAATATGGATTTAGTAAATGCCCAGCAAACAAGAAGAATGCTTGACCGTATGGTAGGTTATCGAATTAGCCCTTTGTTATGGCAAAAGGTAAAAAGAGGATTAAGTGCGGGGCGTGTACAATCGGTAGCATTGCGTATCATTTGTGACCGGGAAGAAGAAATAAATGCTTTTATTCCAGAGGAATATTGGTCATTAGAAGCATCTATTGCAGTACAAGGTGAAAAAAAGCCACTTTTAGCAAAATTTTATGGAGAAAGTGATAAAAAGCTTGCAATTCAAAATAAAGAACAGCTAGACAATATTTTGAATGAGTTAGAGGGAGCTGCATATAAGATTACGGATATACGACGTGGGGAACGTATAAAGAAATCACCAGTTCCCTTTACCACCAGTACATTGCAACAAGAGGCAGCCAATGTTTTAAATTTCTCAACGCAAAAAACTATGCGTCTAGCACAGCAATTG
>JBKTKK010000063.1:0-6367 GCA_047242405.1 Lachnospiraceae bacterium
TGCACTGGATTATAAAACAGATGCAGCATTAAGAAAAGCAATTGCTGAAAATTATAAGGATACGACAACGATTATTATTGCACAGAGAATCAGCTCAATCATGAATGCAGATAAAATTATTGTAATGGACGATGGAAAAATGATAGGATTCGGTAATCATAAATACTTAATGGATCATTGTGATATTTATCGTGAAATTAGTCAGTCACAGATGGGAGGGGATACCGAATGAAAAAAAGAAGCACAATATTAAGAATAGGACAGTATTTAATGAAATATAAGTGGTACTTGATTTGTGCGCTATTTCTTAGCATAATGACTAATTTATTAGCCTTAGTAGGGCCTATGCTATCTGGCTATGCCATAGATGCCATTGAGCTTGGAACGGGTAAAGTTGATCTTGACTTAGTTATTTACTATTGCAAATGGATGGTTATCATTTACGCAGCCTCCTCTATTCTTGCTTATGGATTATCACTTGTGATGTTACATATTACGAAAAAAGTCGTATCTAACATGCGAAAAGATGTATTTGACCACCTTATGGAGCTACCGGTAAGCTTTTTTGATACGAATGCCAGTGGCGATATTATTAGTAAAATCAGCTATGACATTGATACGGTAAATACAAGTCTATCTTCCGACTTGGTGCAAATTTTAGCCAGTGTCATAACTGTTTTTGGATCACTTATTATGATGTTAATTATATCGCCGAAGCTCGTCTTAATCTTTGTCGTAACAGTACCAATGGCAATGTTTTTTACAAAGAAACTTGCCGATGTTACGAGACCTTTGTTCCGAAAAAGGTCAAAAAAGCTTGGAGAATTAAATGGATTTATAGAGGAGATGATGACGGGGCAAAAGACACTGAAAGCTTATGATCAGCAAGAAGAAGCCATAAAAAAATTTTCCATTAAAAATATAGAAGCTGTGGATGCCTATTATGATGCTGACTATATGGGAAGCATGGTCGGTCCTACCGTAAACTTAATAAGCAATATTTCTTTGTCCTTTGTCACCGTATTTGGAGCCATTTTATATTTGTTTGGAAAAATGTCCCTCGGTAATATTTCTTCCTTCGTCTTATATTCGCGAAAATTCTCTGGTCCCATTAATGAAGCGGCCAATATTATGAGTGAATTTCAATCTTCCATTGCAGCGGCGGAGCGGGTATTTCGTCTAATGGATGAACGACCTGAAAAGCCGGACGGTGAGGGGGCGGAAGTATTAACTGAGGTGAATGGCGACGTTGCGCTTAAACATATTGATTTTGGCTATACGAAAGAGCATAAAATCATCCACGATTTAAGCTTATCGGCACCAAAAGGAAAGTTAATTGCAATCGGTGGACCTACGGGGGCTGGAAAAACGACGCTAATAAATTTATTAATGCGTTTCTATGATGTTGACAACGGAGCAATTACCGTAGATAATAAGAATATTGAAGCGCTTACTAGAAATAGTTTAAGAAAGGCCTATGCAATGGTCTTACAAGACACATGGCTCTTCTATGGGACCATGAAAGAAAATATTGCCTATGGAAATGATCAAGCTACGATGGATGATATTATTCGTGTGGCCAAGGCAGCAAAAATTCATTCCTATATAGCAAAATTGCCAGAAGGTTATGATACAATCTTAAGTGATGACGGAACCAATATATCAAAAGGGCAAAAACAGTTAATAACAATTGCTAGAGCGATGTTATTAGATGCGAAGATGCTCATATTAGATGAGGCAACATCAAATGTTGATACAAGAACGGAACTACAGATTCAACAGGCTATGCGTAAATTAATGGAAAACAAGACTTGTTTCGTCATAGCTCATAGACTATCTACGATTAGGAATGCAGATATGATTTTAGTCGTCAAGGATGGCGCCGTTGTGGAAATGGGAGATCATAAAGCCTTAATGAGACAAAAAGGGTTTTATAGCCAGCTTTATTACTCCCAATTCCAATAGAATGAGGGGGAAACGGAAACAAATGAATTTTGAAAGGAAGAAAGAATGGAAGGACAGGATAGAAGAGAGAAAATTATAGAGATATTACAGGAAGCTAAGGAACCCGTTTCTGGAAGTGGTTTATCAAAAAAACTAGGGGTAAGCCGCCAAGTGATTGTTCAGGATATTGCGTTACTTCGAGCTACGAATAAAAACATATTATCTACGACAAAAGGTTATCTCTTATATTATCAAGATACGAAGAAGGTGAATCGTTGTTTTTCCGTTCGGCATACAACAGAGCAAATTGAAGAAGAATTGTGTACAATTGTAGATAATGGAGGGAAAATATTAGACGTCATCGTTGAACATGAAATATATGGACAGATTACTGCTGATCTAATTATAGCAACTAGACAAGATGTCTACGATTTTGTAGCAAAGGTAAAACACACGAAAACAGTTCCGTTAAAGCAATTAACCGCTGGTATTCATCTTCATACCGTTGAAGCTGATTCGGAAGAGACACTGAATCGGATTGAAATTAAGCTTAAAGAAGCCGGTTTTTTATATGAAAAACGTAGCAATATTTGATTCCCCGGAAATACGGTAGCTAACGGTAGTTTTAAAGGATTTACTACTTACGAAAGAATTGTCATACATCGAACATCTAAGATATGCTGATTTACAAATATAACACATCAGTATGGAACAGGAAAGAACGGAATCTGTTTATAAGATTGGGAACGCCAGGAATGACGTTCCTTTTCTATTTTCCGTCTAAGTCATTCTTCCACTCGTATTAAATTACTGACATAGGGCCGTTTTCCGCATTTCTTATTCGGGTGGGGCCCTCCCCTTTGTGTTGTGTCGTGAAATGATTGAATTTCCGAGTTTTATTTGACACTGCATTTTTATTCGTCTATAATAAAATTACCTGTTATGAAACAGTGATGCGTATAAAAAGTTAGTTCCAATATTTGAAAATTAGGCCATTATTTTATATTTTCCAATAGTTCGTAGGGAATTTTCAGATTCCCCTTTCCGATGCCTAATTGTATATATGGTTTATTTGTACCATGAAAATCAGAACCACCAGTTATAAATAGATTATATTTTTTTGCCAGTTTTCTTGTCACTAATTCATCGTAAGAGTTGTTTGTTGAATAGATTGCTTCAATACCTTTTAAACCTAGTGGTACTAGTTTGGAAAGTAGTTCATCTAGTGCTTTTTCATCCATATGATATAGCATAGGATGAGCGAAAACAGGATATCCTTTCGCCTGTAAGATACAGGTTAAGGCTTCTTTCATTGTAATTTCTTTTTTTGGCAAATAACAAGGACATCCGGATCCAATATATTTCTCAAACGCTTCTTTCGCGGATTTTACATATCTTTTTTCCAATAAATATCTGGCAAAGTGTGCTCTAGTTAAAACAGCATCTGGAAACATGGCATATAATTTTTCTGTATCAATATCGAAACCATAATCATGTAATAATGTGATCATTTTTTCATTTCGACTTGTACGGGCAGATTGATATTCGTGAATTTTCTTTAAAAATATTTCATCTTTATACGCTATTTTATAACCTAAAATATGGATATCTTGGCCGTTATATACGGCTGACATCTCAATACCAGGAATCACTTTGATATCGGTTTTTTTTGCAGCATGAATTGCTTCATCGATGCCTGAAACCGTATCATGGTCAGTGAGTGCAAAGGCATATAATCCTTGTTCTTTTGCTAACTGTACCAGCTCAGATGGAGTGCAGGTTCCGTCTGACGCCGTTGAATGTACATGTAAATCAATGTATTTCATATTACCCTCTATTCTGCCTAACTGGCTGTATAGTTCCTACTTTTCGTTGTGATTACCTGTTTATTATACGCCTGCCTGAAACAATTAACAAGTTATTTGGAAAATATTGAGGTTTATATAGATGAAAATCAATTTAATATATATGCTTTGTGCTGCCTTGTTCTTTACTCCCATAACGACAAAAGCAGCACCGCTTTCGATTGATTCAACGCCGATCTTTGACGTAGGTAGTGAAGAATCCTCTGTCATCGAGGTAGGAGGGGCAAGCTATGAAATCGATTTAACGGATAACCGAAAGAATTATTCGGGAACGTTATCCATGGAGTATGAGCTTTCTAACCCGACAAATGAGAAGGTGGAGTGGAAGTTATCGGTTCCTGTTATTTCGCAATTTGATGAGGTGGATCGGGATTTCGTTGTCGTAGAAGATGATTCGGGTAAGCTGGCAGTAGAATCAAGATTTAGCCAGTCGCTTACTGAGGGTCAAGATCCATCCTCTTATATGGGGATGGATGAAATAGAGCAATTGTTTGAGAAAACAGATTGTTCTAATTTGGATAACGAAGAAGGTACCTTATATAAAATACAAGTACCTCCCAATATAACAGATCCGGAGGGGATACAAGCCATTCGCATTACCCCCCTTAGTGAAAACTGTCATATATATCACATGGATCATGCGGCATATACCAATAAAGAATCTGGTTATGATTTTCAATTAAAACTAAACGGAGAACCACAATACGCTTATATTTATGTATCTGGTCAATTGGGTAAAGACTATACCGTTAGTTATTTAAATGCGGATAAACTAGAAATAGATACGATGGAAATTGGTGTGGTAGATTTTATTGATATCGGGATCCAATGGTACCTAGAAGCGGTAAAGCCTTCGGATATATCGTTACAATTAGATTTATTTCCTTATGTAAAACAGTATTTATCGGAAAACAAAGATGTTAGGGAACCAGTTAATATATTAGATACAATTAAATCGGTATTCCAATCCGATGTACTAGGTATGTATGATTTTTATGTTTCTCTTGACCCAGGAGAGGAAAGAACATTAAAAATCTCATATCCAGTTCAATCCAAAACGGGAGAGTTTCAGTATGTACCATTTAGCTTCCACACAAACGTGGGGATCGAGGAAATTGTATGGAAATTTGAGACTCCATCAAATTCTTATCGCTTGACTGCAAATTATGGAATCGTCGAAAACGACCCTTATCAAATAAAATTTGAATCGCCTCCGATCGGTCCTGTAGACTTTACATTGTTTCGTGGGTTTACTTCAGAGATAATCGGTTTTTCTTTATTAGTAGTTGGATTGATTTTAATCATCATTTTTCCGGCCCTCTTACTCGTAAAAAGAAGAAAGAGAAAATAGCTGGATGTTTGTTCAATAGAATTAAATTATAAGAAAAAATCTCTGTCCGCTTGGCAGACAGAGATTCTTTCTAACTGGTAATCATGTTGATAAAATATTGATGTACAGAAACGTCGTTGTTCAGCTCTGGATGAAAGGCGGTAACTAGTTGTTTCTTATAGCGTGCGGCTACAATCTTTCCATCTACAACAGAGAGAATTTTTGTTTCGCCCTGGGCTTTTTCAATATAAGGCGCACGAATGAAAGTCATTGGAATTGCTTCGTCAATTCCATCAAAAAATCCGTTCGTATAAAAGCTACCTAACTGTCTTCCGTAAGCATTCCTTTTTACAACAATGGGCATCGTTGCCAAGTAGCGATTGGTATCATTGGATAATTCATTGGCCAAGAGGATAAGTCCAGCACAAGTTCCAAAGACAGGGAGCCCTTGGCTTATTTTTTCCTGCAAGATGGAAAATAAATCGAGTTCTTTTAAAAGTTTCCCCATTACGGTACTTTCTCCCCCAGGGAGGATAAGCCCGTCAAAGTGTCGCTCGGCATCTTTTTTTTGTCGAATCTGAAAGTGCTCAATGTGCAATTGGTCTAATATATGTTCGTGTTCTGCAAATGCACCTTGAATCGCAAGTACTGCAATAACCATTTTGAAACCTCTCTTTTCTTATTGTCCGCGTTCTGCCATGAGAAGTTTTATCTCTTGTTCGTTAATTCCAACCATAGCTTCCCCTAAATTGGCGGATAGTTTTGCCAGTAAGGAAGCATCTTTATAATTTGTTACCGCCTGGACGATAGCAGCCGCACGTTTTTTTGGATCACCGGATTTAAAGATTCCACTTCCCACAAAGACCCCTTCTGCACCTAACTGCATCATTAAAGCTGCATCGGCTGGAGTAGCAACCCCTCCTGCTGCAAAATTCACAACAGGGAGGCGCCCCTTTTCATGAACATATTCAACTAAGTGGTATGGAACACGCAACTGTTTGGCTGCTTCATATAATTCATCCTTCGTCATAGAGACAATTTGGCGTATTTCACGGTTCATCATACGCATGTGGCGAACGGCTTGAACGATGTCGCCTGTACCAGGTTCTCCTTTTGTACGGATCATAGAGGCACCTTCATTGATTCTTCGAAGTGCTTCTCCTAAATCTTTTGCACCACAAACGAAGGGGACACGAAATTGTGTTTTATCAATGTGGTATACGTCATC
>JBKTKK010000063.1:6377-9826 GCA_047242405.1 Lachnospiraceae bacterium
GGTGATAACACTTCACTTTCATCAATATAGTCAATTTCAATGGCTTCTAGAATCTGCGCTTCTACAAAATGTCCGATTCTAACTTTTGCCATTACTGGTATGGAAACCGCTTCCTGTATCCCGCGAATCATTTCTGGATCGCTCATTCTCGATACACCGCCTGCGGCACGAATATCAGCGGGAATTCGCTCGAGAGCCATTACGGCACATGCCCCTGCCTCTTCTGCAATTTTAGCCTGTTCTGGCGTTGTAACATCCATAATCACGCCACCTTTTAACATTTGTGCTAACTCTTTATTTAATTGATATTGGGTTTGATTCATTTTAAACTCCTCATCTAGTCTTTTTTTGTTAAAATTTTCTTTGGATATCCATTAGAAATATACTTCATGACATTATTATACGAAAGGTTGGTATTTATTCAACAGCCAATTAAGCGTTATTAGACCATACCAGTTATGAGTTAGAAAATATTTTACTTATGTTTTTTTCTGTTACGTACATACTATAATCAATGGATATCGCTTATAAAAGGGAGGAGAGGCCATGAAGTTTGACCAGATATACTATGAGCCAGATAGCTTAAACTTTGAATTGGGAAAACGATTAAAGGATAAGTATAAAGATAATGTATGGATTCCAATCGAAAATCACAATAGAATCGAGGAAATGCAAAAAAAATCCAATGCCGACTTTCCTAAAATGAAACGTAATTTAATTATAGGGACAAGAAAGACCCATAAGTATAATGCTAACCAAAAAATATCTGATTTTTTAGTTCCTTACACTTCATCTGGATGTACCGCTATGTGTTTGTATTGTTATCTCGTCTGCAATTACAATAAATGTGCTTATTTACGTCTTTTTATGAATCGGGAACAAATGCTTGATAAATTAATTCGTACGGCAAACAAGAGTGAAGAGGCGTTAACATTTGAAATTGGTAGCAATAGCGATTTAATATTAGAGAATACCATTACAGATAACCTTGTCTGGACAATTGAAAATTTTAGCAAATCTCCAAAAGGAACCATTACCTTTCCAACGAAGTTTGATATGGTAGATCCTTTGTTGTCCCTTAATCATAATGGAAAAGTAATTTTTCGTATGAGTGTAAACCCAGAGGAAATCATTCGAAGAATCGAAATCGGAACATCTAGTTTAGAGAAAAGAATTGAAGCAATTAATAAGATGTGTGAGGCCGGGTATAAGGTCGGAATTTTAATTGCCCCAATTATACCGTATGGGAATTGGAAGGAACAATATAGCAATTTGTTAACACAGTTATCAGATTTATTAACGGAAAAAGCAAAAAAACAGTTGTTTATCGAATGCATCTTTATGACCTATAGTTACGTGCATAGGGCTATCAATGCAGAAGCATTTCCAAATGCACCAGACCTCTACCAACCAGAACAAATGATGGGAAGAGGAATGGGAAAGTATTGTTTTCGCCCAAGTGTAAGAGAAGAAGGAACGGCTTTTTTAGAAGAAGAAATTCATAAAAAATTGCAGGATGCAACGATTGTTTATTTTAGTTAACATTGCAATAAGCTTGTTAGGTTATGTAGGAGCAAATTATTGATAAAGGGTAAAGGAGTCTGCAGATAATGCAAGACTCCTTTCATCCTTTTGGTAGATTTAGCCTTCTGCCTCTTTTACAATCGCATCTAGAACGTTAACAAGATCTTGTAGGGTATATATTTGAACATTACGAGCCAATATTGCATTTTTTAAATCAACTGACAATGTTTCAAATTTATCCTTTATTTTTGGATCAATATAAGACATAACAACACTTTCCTTTCTTCCATTTTATCAGTCCTAGTTTATCCAAAATGAATGTGAATATGTATTTTATATGCATAAAAAGCAAACTTCTTTCATATATATGATTAGATGTGGTGATTTGCATGTGCACACATGATATGGTTGAAAATACGAGAGGGAGTGGAAGTAATGTGTTTAACAGAAATACGAGGTAATAAGATAACAATAAGGGAAACGGTCATTGAAGATGCTATGATCATGCAAGGCTGGTGGTCCGATGGAAAAATCATGGCTTTAGAAGGTTATCCAGATGGGTTTAAAGAAAATGTTAGTGATGTAAAAAAGGTTATTAAGAATAAAAGTATTTCCCGGGGTCTTTTTTTAATTATGAGCAAAAGTGGAGAACCAATTGGAGAATGTTCTTTTGATCGGAAAACGAAGGGGGCCTGCTTTGTAAGCTTAAAAATATGTGATTATAAATTTATTCATAAAGGATATGGAACCGATGCACTATATGCATTTGTCAACTATTTATTTCAAACGTATCAATTGGATAAGATAAAAACGAGAGTGTTAGTTGACCATGAATGGGCGCAACAGCTTTTCTTAAAAACTGGATTTTTCGTGGTTTATGTGGATAAGAATTGTTGGACAGATCCGACAGGAAAAATACGTAGTTTCGTAGAATTAGAAATTGTGAAAGAAAGATTTGAACATTTTTATAGGAACTACAAAAAAGTAATCGAGGTATCTATAAACGAATAAAAACCCTTCCTTTACAGATAATAGATTTATCATAGGAAAAATTTATGAGAAAGGAATGGGAAACATGGACGAGAAACAAAGAACCGATAGAGAACAAAAAATAGAAAATGAAAAGTTTAATAGTATTACAAATAAGGTGAAAGTGGAAAATCAAAATCAAACCCATAACTCCAGACGTGAAGGTATGGGACCAAATACGAAGCGAAACCCTAGTTAATAGAAAGGCCGGCATATATGCTGGCCTTTCTATTTATGTGTAAAACTTAGAAGATTTTTATTTTATTTATGAAAGATTAAGACTATTGGTGTATTATTTTTGTTATAATGGAAAAAGATAGAAGATTAGATAAGATCAATTAAGTCATAGCAAGTCGTATTAGATGGAGAGAAGCAGAAGGGAGAATGTACAATGGATTTTAAAGTTCAACTAAAGACAATGGATTTGCTTGCAAAGCTAATCAAAGGTGATATAGAGAAGATCAAACCTGTCGGATACACACCTCAAAAAGTAGCATTTGATGATAAAGCTATTGTACAACCGCTACCACGAAAAACGCCAGAAAGTGTGGGAATCCCTTCCCATTATATTGCATCTTTTTATAAAGAAGTATCGAAATATCGGGAAATCGATGCCCATGGTATTATGATTCTACGCCACGGAAACATCATTTCCAGTGGTTGCTTCCAACCGTATAAAGAAGAATTTTGGCATATATCCCATTCCCTTTGTAAAAGTATTACCTGCCTTGCAATCGGAGTGGCAATCGATGAAAATATTCTTTCTTTGGATGATAAAATAGTAGATATTTTTAATGATAAAACAAATTTTATTACTGCACTGCGGATGAAAGATATTACAATTCGTCATTTGTTAACGATGAGCACAGGAGTCACAATTAATGAAGCAGGTGCAA
>JBKTKK010000064.1:0-9755 GCA_047242405.1 Lachnospiraceae bacterium
ATTTAGAACAGGAAGGGTTAGTTATTCGAATTCATGGAAAGGGAACTTTTGTGAATCACGTGGCTTTAAAAATTAATGCCAGTCTCGTATCTGGCATGGATTTTGGGAGGCTGATTAGACAAAGTGGTTATGAGGCTACTTCACGGGTCTTAAGATACGAAGAAGAAATAATATCAAATGATTTAGCCAATTTAATGCAAATTGGCAGTGGGGAAAAGGTGATTGTAGTAGAGAAGCTTTATTTAGCAAATCATCACCCAGCCATTATAAGTATAGATCGAATACCAAAAAGCTATATGGGGCGAATACCAAAAGTTGAAGATTGGGAAAAAGAGTTGTTTTTCGATGTGCTTCGGCAAAGTGGAAATATTCCGATAAGAGAACGAATTGAGATTGAGGCAGTTACAAAGGAAAAAATGATTGATGATACCGCCTATTATAACCAATTGGAAAATGATGCTTTTTTAAAAATTTCGGGATTAATTTATGATTATAATAATCAACCAGTAGACTATGGTATAACGTATTATGATACAAAATATATTCGCTATAGCCTGATAAGAGGCCTTGATGTAGATTAAAAGCGGTTTGTAGATTAGAAACATTATTAAGGTGAGATGATAGTATGGGAAGTGGTATAGTAAAGGTTATACGAAAGCCTATTGCCAAAAACTTATTTTAGCAATAGGCCTTTTTTAATACATATCGTCTTCTTCAACAACTTGTATTTCGAAATAATCAAAATCAATAGTTTCAACAAAATTATCTTTGCTAAAACGTGTTTTAGAAATACGCTTAAACTCCTGGATATTAGAATCGAGCCAGATAGGTACGCTTAAGTCGAAGTCATAACAAAGAGTATTAAGGGCATCAAATACTTTTTTCGTTCGCGTCGTATTCGGGTCATCATTACAAATCATAGAATCTGCTAATAACCGATTTTCTCGGTAAAGTTTTCCCCACATTCGAAACATCAATTTTCTCCTTTCAAGATCTAAAAAGGTCTCCTATAATAATATAAAGCTAATTAGGATACCTGTCCAAGGAATTTTAGTATATCATTAAATCTTATTTTTTTATAGTCCTAAAATTTTAAGCAGAGCGAAAGACGGAAGAAGTATTCAAAACAAAAATGTTTACAAATTCTTAATATAACCTTCTTGCCCGGTTTATATATCTGGTATATTATAATATAAAAAGTCTATTAGGATTTCTCATGGAATACACACTTCCAGAGCGTACAAAGGAGGAAAAAGCATTGGAAAATCTAGGGGTGGATTGCATTGCGTTCTTAGAAGAAACGAAAAAAGCATTGAAAGCATTAGAAGAAGCAAAGCAGCTTCAATCACGTTTATCAATAGAGGATAAAAGACTTGAGAAACTTCTTGCTGCAGAGGAACGTTCCGTATCAGAGGAAATTGTTTCAATTGTAAAAACGAGAAAAGAAGCAATTATGAGCAGCTATGATAAAGAAATTTCCATTGGCCAGGACAAGCTTCGGAAGTTACGGGCAAAGAAAGAGCGGGCCAAAAGTATAGGGATCAGTGAAAGAATCAAGGAAGAGACGGAAGAACTCGATAGTGAAAAGAGCGTTCTTACAACAAAATTAACAACGTTATATAAACAAAATGGGGTTCCATCCATATGTAATAGCCGATTGTTTTATAGCCTATTTATGCCAAGGACTTTTGTAGAATTTGTAATTGCAATGCTAGTGGTTGTGGCCTTATTCTTTTTAATGCCTTATGGCATATATTATTTTATCCCGGTAAAAAAAGACATTATATTAACATCCATTTGTTTTGGTGTGACACTCGTCTTTGGAGGAATTTACTTGTATTTAACGGTTCGGTTGAAACAAAAATATTTAACGGTGTTGTTACAGGGGGTTGCCATTCGTGGATTAATCCGCTCCAATCGTAAAAAGGTAAGAGTTATCGTTGCCACGATAAAAAAGGACCAAGATGACGCCAATTATAACTTAGATAGTTATAATTATGATATTGCAAAACTAGAAGCAGAGCTGGAAGAAGTTGCAACTCGAAAACAGGACGCATTAAGCACATTTGAGGCTGTTACAACGCGAGTCATTCGTGATGAAATTACAGAATCTTACCGAGCTAGAATCGATGAAATAAAAACTTTAGCTTCCAATAACAAAACCCAGTTAAAGGAAGCGGAGAATGATGTTAAAAATTTGTCTATCTATATTGCAGACCACTATGAAGGTTATTTAGGAAAAGATTTTTTACAAAAAGAGCGTATTGATACCTTATTACAAATTCTTCAAAAAGAAGAGGTGGGTTCTTTAACAGAGGCAATTACATTCTATCGGAACAGTAAAATCTAATAATTCCATTACAAATACAGTCTGCCATACTCATTACGAGGGAAAGGCGAGTGTTTTGTAAAATCATAGCATCGCTTTGGGAGTCGCTGCCTACAATACCGGTTATGGATATGTTACCGACATCAGGTAATTTCTTATTCACACCTAAACCTGGTTTGATGGAGTGATTACCCAGTGTGATATATCCAATATGGTCCCGCCTTCCAATAGAAGCATCAATTGCAATGACAAGCGGTTCGTCATAAAAGAGAGGTATTTCTTCCAAAACTGAGTGAAGGTTACCAGCATGGACTGGATTTTTTAAGGTACCAAGCACAAAACTATTCGGTAAATGAAATTTTTCTAACTTATAACCTATTAAGGGGCCTAAAGAATCCCCAGTAACGCGGTCGCTGCCAATACATAGAAATAAAGTCTGGCAGTGGCTGCCTTTTTTTAAGTGTGTAGCTGTCAAAATACTTAACTGGCGGGCAAACTCTTCAGAAGAGAAAGAGTTGTCCGATTTATGGTAATAAATCTCCCTTGTCTTTGTTAGCATTCTATTCTCATCCTTTACTCGTATTCTTTTCTTATTCTTTCCAAATATATGCAAACTAAACTTTGAATTAGAATCAAAACTTCACCGAATTTTTAAAAGAGAATAGCAATTTCGGTGTCGAAATGTTTTCTGTTTTCGACACGAAGAGTCGGCAAATTTTGTAGAACATTTGTGATAGGATATTCGGTATGAAGGTTTGGAAAGAGTGAGGTGGCTATATGGAAGACAAGCTTAGGCTCCCTAAAAATATAAAACAAGTTGGGGAACGAGATGACTTATACCGCATCTATTTGGAAGATTATGTATATACGTTTATAAAGAAAATGAATAATCGAATGGTGGATCGACCAAGGGTTGGTATTCTAATTGGTAAGAGTGCGGTTATTGACGGTGTCAAGTGCCGTTTTATTAATGGAGCATTAATTGTTGATGAATTATGGTCGGATAAGGGGGAAATCCAGTTTACTGCAGCCGCTTGGAAAGCGGTAGAAGAGGATATTCAGAAATTTTTCCCCAATTCATCAATTTGTGGGTGGTTCGTTAAAGGTGATGATGAGTACAAGCTCGATTTCATCGTGTTAAAACAGATACATAGAGCAGCATTTCCGAATGATGAAAGCCTGCTCTATTTATGTCGAGGAGATGATTTTAGCTTTTGGATAGGTGCCGGGGACAACGTATCCTCTATTCAAGGTTATTACATCTACTATGAGAGAAATGAAGAAATGCAAAATTATATGGTAGAGACAGGAGGAACAAGCCCTGTAGAAGTAGTCGTACAAGATGCGGCTATTCAGAATTTCAGAAGCATTATGCAAGAAAAAAAAGACGAAGCTGGTCAGCGGGAAAATAAAAAAATGTATCGACTTTGCGTAGGACTGGCTATAGTAGTGCTGGCTTTGGGATTAAACACCTGGCTTGATAAGCAGAAAACACCAAATACAAATACGCCAGTGGCAGCGACACCTTCTCCATCTGCGGAAACGACCACCGATATTTACATTGATCGTATACCAGGGAATGTCGAGACACAAGGAGAAACATACTCTGAATTTGCGTCGGAAACGGATGCTTCAATTCCATCTACCGATGGGGAATCTATCGCTCAAAGTGCAGCGGATACGAATGGGAAAGAAGACGCTACAGATGTTTCTACAAGTAAAACGTATATTATTAAGCCAGGTGATACATTAATTTACATAAGTATTGACTATTATGGCACTACCGGTATGGTACAAGCGATATGTGAATTAAATGAGATAGAGAATCCAAATGCTATATTTGTTGGTCAAAAGATTAAATTGCCTTAATATTTTTAATGCGGTTAAAGCAAAACTATTGTATAATCAACTTATCTGACAGCAAGTAAGTGGAGGAAAAGATAGATGAGTGAGGATATTAATAAGTTAGGGAGAGAAGAAAAAAAGAAACGATTAAGGCAAAAAATAGTGCATAACCAAGAACTTGATGATAATGAGCAGTTAACTAGGAAGTTAAAATCGCATAAACGGAAGAATTTTATTCTTCTAATTAGTGGTATATTCCTGTGCCTTGTTATAAGTTTGGGGATATATATCTATGACGATAACCGGAGGTATAAGACATATTCCGTATTATGGGAACAGAGCGTGGAAGGTTACTTGGGAATGGATTATATTACCTTTGGTTCCAATGTTCTCCAGTATAGTAAAGATGGTGCATCCTATGTAGATGAGTCCGGGAAAGTGCAATGGTCTATTACATATAATATGAATCGTCCGATTGTAAAAACACAGGGTGATTTTGTGGTGATTGCAGACCAAAAGGGAAAAAGTTTTATTATATGTAGCGTGGAAAATGGACAGGAAGGCTCTGCAACTACTTCTTATGCAATATCCAAAGTAGCTATTGCAAATCAAGGTGTTGTTGCAGTCGTGTCAGAGGACAAAGATGTATCTTATATTGATTATTATAAGAAGAATGGGGACAAACTGGATATTAGTAAAAAATCACCGTTAACAGAAGGCTATCCTTTGGATATCGCACTTTCGCCCAATGGATACGAATTAATTGCCTCTTATCTATATGTAGATAGTGGAATTATGCGTAATAAGGTGTTGTTTTATAATTTCGGTCCGAATGGGCAGGAAGTAGAGGATCGATTAGTAGGGTCCTTTGGGAAGTATGCAGAAACGGATACAATTATCCCCAAAGTAGAATTTTTAACAAATGAGTTATCAGTGGCATTTGGGGATAACTTACTTTCTTTTTATTCTACAAAAAATGAAAGAGAACCAGCACTTTTAAAGGAAGTTTCATTTGAACGTCAAGTAGCAAGCGTATTTTGTAATGACACCTACATTGGAATCGTATTTGATAAAACGGACGAATATCCAAATCAAACTATGGTGGTTTATACCAGTTCAGGTAATGTTGTATTAGAAAAAGATATTGACTTCGCTTATAAAAACATATTTTTTACAAATGGATTTGTTGTATTATATAATGCAAATAGTTGTGTAATCTATGATTTTGATGGGGATATACGTTATAATAACAGCTTTGATAGTGGAATTACCACCTTACTAGGTGTTCCAGAAAAAAGAGAGTTTGCATTAGTCACTGGTGATAAATTATTACGAATAAAGTTAAAGTAGATGGACAAGTTTGGGATGAAAAAAACATCTTGATTAAAAGTTATAGATTTGTTAAACTACAAATAAGAATTCACAGGCAATCTTATTACATTTAGGAGGAAGAATGATGAGCAATATCGAAAACCAATCAGTAAATGCAATCCGTGTTCTTGCGGCGGATGCTGTCCAGAAGGCAAACTCTGGACATCCAGGTTTGCCACTCGGTTGTGCAGCAGTTGCATATGAGTTATGGGCAAATCATATGAATCATAACCCACAAGATCCACAGTGGAAAAATAGGGACCGCTTTATTTTGTCCGGTGGTCATGGATCAACTTTATTATATTCATTACTGCATTTATTTGGTTACGGTAACCTTTCGATTGAAGATTTGAAACAATTCCGTCAGTGGGGATCTTTAACCCCAGGTCATCCAGAATATAGACACACAGTAGGTGTAGAAGCTACAACAGGTCCATTAGGGGCTGGTATGGGTATGGCTGTCGGTATGGCAATGGCAGAAGCGCATTTAGCAGCAATATTTAATAAAGAAGGATATCCAGTTGTTGATCACTATACCTATGCTTTGGGTGGAGACGGTTGTATGATGGAAGGTATTTCTTCAGAGGCATTCTCCTTGGCAGGAACTTTAGGACTTGGAAAATTAATTGTTCTTTATGATTCAAATAAAATATCCATTGAAGGTTCTACAGATATCGCTTTTACAGAAGACGTACAAAAGCGTATGGAAGCTTTTGGTTTTCAATTACTAACCGTAGAAGATGGAAATAATCTTGAAGAAATTTCTGCAGCTATCGAAGCTGCAAAGGCAGATACAAAAAGACCTTCGTTTATAACAATTAAAACTCAGATCGGCTTTGGATGTCCGGCTAAACAAGGAAAGGCAAGTGCACATGGTGAACCTCTTGGACAAGAGAATGTGCTTTCTATGAAAGAAAATCTAGGATGGCCTTCTATGGAGCCGTTTTATGTTCCAGAAGAAGTTTATGCTCATTATAAAGAGAAAGTATCTCAGAGAGCAGCAGCACAGACAGAATGGAATCAGCTGTTTGCACAGTATTGCGAAGCATATCCAGAAATGAAGGAATTATGGGATAAGTATTATGACCAGGATGCTGCGACGAAAGCATATGATTGTGAAGAATTCTGGGCTTATGATGAGAAGGCTGAAGCTACAAGAAATCTTTCCGGAAAGGTTATTAATAAGTTAAAGAATATCCTTCCTAATTTAATTGGTGGATCGGCTGACCTTGCCCCGTCTACTAAGACATATATGAGCGACATGGGGGATTTCTCTAAGGAAAATTATGCGGGTAGAAACTTACATTTTGGTGTAAGAGAATTGGCCATGGCTGCAATTGGAAATGGTTTAATGTTGCATGGTGGTCTTCATGCCTATGTGTCAACCTTTTTTGTATTTAGTGATTATACAAAGCCAATGGCACGTTTATCATCAATTATGGGTGTGCCATTAACTTATGTATTTACCCATGATAGTATTGGTGTAGGAGAAGATGGGCCGACCCATGAACCAATTGAACAACTTGCTATGTTCCGTGCTATGCCTAATTTCCATGTATTCCGTCCAGCTGATGCTACCGAAACGGCAGCGGCATGGTATGCGGCAGTATCATCCAAAACAACACCAACAGCGCTTGTGCTTACAAGACAGAATTTACCACAGCTTGCAGGATCCTCAAAAGAAGCATTAAAAGGTGGATATATTTTAGAAGATTCAAGCAAAGAAACCCCAGATGCAATCATTATCGCGAGTGGATCAGAAGTGGAATTGGCAGTAAAAGCAAAAGTTAAGTTAGCTGAAGAAGGAATGGATGTTCGTGTTGTAAGTATGCCTTGTATGGATATCTTTGAAGAACAGTCGGAAGAGTATAAGGAATCAGTACTTCCAAGATCGGTTCGTAAGAGATTAGCGGTGGAAGCACTTATTGATTACGGTTGGGGAAAATATGTCGGATTAGACGGTGATACTTTGACTATGAAATCATTTGGTGCTAGTGCGCCAGCAAATAAGTTATTTGAAGAATTTGGATTTACAGTTGAAAATGTAGTGGAAAAAGTAAAGAATTTAAAATAAGAACTGCTTTAAATAGAGGAGAAGAGCTTTGGCATTATTGCTACAGCTCTTCTCTTTTTAACTTAGAAATATATTCCGTTGGTGAAACTCCCTTTGCACTATGAAACACTTTAGAAAAGTATAAATTATTTTCAAATCCGACGGAATTTGCAATTGCTGTTATGGATAGTTGCGATGTTTTTAATAAATGGCAAGCTCTTTGAATGCGGTAATCGGACAAATATTGTTTTGGTGATATATCTAGATTTGATTTAAACTCTCGATATAAATGACTTCTGCTGATACCTACATAGTTTGCAATGTCCTCAACAGAAATTGGATAAGAGTAATGAGACACAATATAATCAATGGCATTCTGAACATAACTAAAGCTGGAAGACTTTCTTCGAGCTGTCTTTCCAGAAATTAATATAAATAAGGACAAAGCTAGATATAATTCTCCAGTCATTTTTACGGCATTTACATAAGTATTTCCACGGGCCTGATAAATCTGAAATAAGTGTTGTTGAATTTTCGGTCCTAATTCGCCGGTATGTAGGAAGGGGACAGACTTTGTAAATCCAGCAGCTTCAGTTAATTGGGCAGCATCACTACCAAGAAATCCAACCCAATAGTATTCCCAAGGATTTTCCTGATCGGCATAGTATACAATTTCTGTATTAGGATAAATTAAGAAAGCGTCTCCTGGCCCAACTGTAAACTTATGTGCTCCAATATAATAATATCCTTTTCCCGACACGACATAGTGGATAAGATAATGATCGCGGATACCAGGACCCCATTGGTGGAGGGACTTACATTTTTGAAAACCTACGTTATAGACGGATAATGATACTAAATCTTTATCGTCAACAATATAGGAATTTTTAAAGGCATTTTCCACTGATTTCTTCCTTTCTTTTTGCTCCGATGGACTTTAGCTATATAACTAAGTATAAAATATAATATTTTAAATGCAACAAAATTACATAAAAAGAAAACATTTTTTCATTGTAAAAAAGTATGAATACAGCGATAATAGAATACAACAAAGAAGATGTATATGAGGTAAAAAAAATGAACAGCTTTTTATGCAACATTTTTGTATAATACGATAACAAAAAGAAAGTCAAATTTCTTGCTTTTTTAGCATAAAAAGTTTAAATTATTATTATATGAAATTAGGAGGTCTTAGTTATGGCAGTATTAGTAACAGGTGGTGCAGGTTTTATCGGTAGCCATACTTGTGTAGAATTATTAGAATCAGGATATGAAGTTGTTGTTGTTGACAATCTTTGCAATTCGAGTGAGGAATCATTGACACGTGTCCAGGAGATAACGGGTAAGACTTTAAAATTTTATGAAGCAGATTTGCTTGATAAGGATGCAATCAATGATATTTTTGAAAAAGAATCAATTGATTCTGTCATTCATTTTGCAGGATTAAAAGCAGTTGGAGAATCAGTGCAAAAACCTTTGGAGTATTACTATAATAACATCACTGGCACATTAATTTTATGTGATGTTATGAGAGGTCATGGTGTAAAGAAAATTGTATTTAGCTCATCTGCAACTGTATACGGAAATCCTAAGACGGTTCCAATTAAAGAGGATTTCCCTTTATCGGTTACAAACCCATATGGAAGAACAAAGCTTATGCTAGAAGAGATATTCCGTGACTTTGCAGTGGCAGATGATGAATGGGATATCGTACTTCTTCGGTATTTCAACCCAATTGGAGCACATAAGAGCGGTAAAATAGGGGAGGACCCGAAGGGGATTCCAAATAACTTGCTTCCGTATATTTCACAGGTTGCAGTTGGTAAACTTGAAAGATTAGGGGTATTTGGAAATGATTATCCGACGCATGATGGTACTGGTGTGCGTGATTATATTCATGTTGTGGACCTTGCGAAAGGCCATGTAAAAGCAATTGAAAAAATCAAAGAAAAAACTGGTGTTGTAACTTACAACTTAGGTACAGGAGTTGGATACAGCGTGCTTGATATGGTTAAAGCATTTGAAAAAGCAAGTGGAGCAAAGGTTCCATACGAAATAAAGCCACGTCGTGCTGGAGATATCCCTGTGTGCTACGCAGATCCAACGAAAGCAAAAAAAGAATTGGGTTGGAGTGCTACGATGGGAATCGAGGAGATG
>JBKTKK010000065.1:0-9755 GCA_047242405.1 Lachnospiraceae bacterium
AGTGGAGGCTGTATTCCCGCCTGTCATATTGATGCACCCATTGATTATGACAACTTAGTCTCTCTTGGAAGTATGATGGGATCCGGTGGTATGATTATTATGGATGAGGACACGTGTATGGTGGATATTGCCAAATTTTATTTAGAATTCACCGTGGATGAGTCGTGTGGAAAATGTACTCCTTGTCGCATTGGAACGAAACGATTATGCCAACTGCTTGATAAAATTACCTCTGGCAAAGGGGAACCGGATGATTTGGAGAAAATAGAAGAATTGTCCAACCATATGAAAAATACTTCCCTTTGTGCCCTCGGTCAAACCGCATCAAATCCGGTACTATCGACAATGCATTATTTTAAAGATGAGTACATCGCCCATATCGTAGATAAGGAATGTCCCGCCGGCGTATGTAAGTCTTTAATGCGTTTTGAAATAGATTTAACAAAGTGCAAAGGATGTACCTTATGTGCAAGAAACTGTCCTGTCAACGCCATTAGCGGAACAGTGAAACATCCGCATGTAATTGATAACGTAAAATGTATTAAGTGTGGTTTATGCATACAAAGTTGTAAGTTCGACGCAGTCATTAAGAAGTAGAAGGGGGAAAATCAATATGAATACCGTTCATTTGAAAATAAATGGTATGGAAGTTTCAGTACCATCGAATTACACCATACTACAGGCAGCGAAAGAGCTGGATATTGAAATCCCTTCCCTTTGCTATTTGAAGGGGTTAAATGAAATCGGATCTTGTCGTATTTGCGTCGTAGAAGTCAGGGGCAGGAGAGGATTGCTGGCTAGTTGTGTGACACCAGTAGAAGAGGGGATGGAAGTATATACCAATACTCCGAATGTTAGAAAATCTAGGAAGACGACGATTGAATTAATCTTATCGGATCATCATAAGAAGTGTTTATCCTGTGTACGTGGAAATCATTGTGAACTTCAAAAATTAGCTTTCGACTATGAGGTAGATGAGGACCGCTTTAAAGGGGAAGATGTCAAATATGAAGTTGATGATGCATCTCCTTATATTGTACGGGATAATAATAAATGTATCTTATGTCGCAGGTGTATCGCGGCCTGTCAGAAAGTTCAGTCCATATCTGCAATTGGACCAATTCAAAGGGGACACAATGTTCACGTAGGATGCGCGTTTGAACGAAGTCTGGAGGATTCTCCTTGTGTTGGCTGCGGGCAATGTATTGTTGCCTGTCCAGTGGGGGCGCTAACAGAAAAAAGCAATATTGAACAGGTATGGGATGCAATTTCAAATCCAAAGAAAAAAGTTGTATTTTTTACAGCACCGTCCATTCGTGCTACGTTAGGGGAATGTTTTAACATGGCTGTCGGTTCAAATGTAGAGAAAAAAATGGTAGCTTCCATCCGGCGCCTTGGCGCAGATTTAGTTTTTAATATGGATGTGACAGCAGACTTAACAATTATGGAGGAGTCTCATGAATTAGTAGAGCGAGTGAAAAAGGGAGGGCCTCTTCCGATGTTTACGTCGTGTTGTCCAGGCTGGATAAAATTTTGTGAACATCAATATCCAGAGATGATTCCCCACTTATCAACATGTAAATCACCACAACAAATGTTTGGTACGGTTTTAAAAACTTATTATTGCCAAAAGAATAGTATTGATCCTAATGATTTATTTGTCGTAAGTGTCATCCGTGTACGGCAAAGAAGTTTGAAGTGAGTAGACCACAAGAAAGTACTTTTGACTATCAGGATGTTGATCAACCCCTAACGACCCGGGAGCTTTCCAAAATGATAAAAGGAGCGGGGGTCAAGTTTGAAGATATTGCTGGTGAAGAATTTGATGATCCTTTTGGGATTGCAAGTGGAGCTGGTGCCATATTTGGAGCAACAGGTGGTGTAATGGAAGCTGCAATCCGAACGGCTGGCGCTGTTTTGGATTCCAAGTTTAAAAAACTTGAAATATTAGAAGTTCGTGGAAATGAAGATAGGAAAGAGGCGACTTATAAAATAGGCGATTTGGAATTAAATGTGGCAGTTACAAGCGGATTAGCCAATGCTCGTAAACTGATAGAGCAGATTAAGTCTGGTGAAAAGAATTATCATATGGTTGAAGTAATGGCCTGTCCTGGTGGCTGTATCAATGGAGGCGGTCAACCCGTACAAAGCGATAGTGCGCGAAATTATGTGGACTTAAAAGGGTTACGTGCCGCAGCGCTTTACGATGCGGATCGGTCGATGAAATTGCGTACTTCCCATGAAAGTCCGGTAATAAAAACGTTATATGAAGAGTTTTTTGATGCACCAGGAAAGCCTCGGGCACACAAATTGCTTCATACTTCCTATGAGAAGCGTAATAAATTTTAAGCAACTCTATGAGTCCCCGCTTTTTCTTTTTTAAGCATATCATCAATGATTTTGGGCATTATAAGGAGGAAACTAGACCGAAAATATTATAACTTGAGTCGATATGAATTTCCAAGAAATAGAAAGCGGGGTAAAAATGGCGAAAGGGAATAAAATGGCAGTTGTTTTGGCGGCAGCATCTGCAGCAGCTGCAGCCGCAGCAATCATGAAAATGAAACAGGAAAAAGAACAACTGAAATGTTGTAAAGAGTTTATGGCAATCAACACCGATTATGACAGATCGGGAAGTGTATTTAATTGGTGGTGGATTAGGATCTTTATCGGCAGCGGCTTATCTTATTCGCGATTGTAAGATGGAAGGATCCCATATTCACATTTTTGAAGGAATGCGTATATTGGGAGGGAGCAATGACGGAGCCGGAAATGCTCAAAATGGATATATCTGCAGAGGTGGTCGGATGTTAAATGAAGAGACCTATGAGAATTTCTGGGAATTATTTTCCTCAATCCCGTCCATCGATTTTAAAGGAAAGAGCGTCACGGAAGAAATTTTAAACTTTGACCATCTTCATCCAACCCACGCACAAGCTAGAGTAGTTGATAAAAATGGAATGATTTTGGATGTAAAGAGCATGGGTTTTAATAATAAAGACCGGTTTGCGTTAGGTAAACTCATGCTTATGCCAGAAGCATGTTTAGAAAACAAGACGATTGAGGAGTGGTTTACATGTACCCCCCATTTTTTTGATACGAACTTCTGGTATATGTGGCAAACAACCTTTGCCTTCCAAAAATGGTCTAGTTTAATCGAGTTTAAGCGCTATATGGAACGAATGATTTTTGAGTTTTCCCGAATAGAAACGTTGGAAGGTGTTACGCGGACGCCATATAATCAATATGAATCGGTAATTTTGCCCTTAAAATCCTTTTTAGATCGTTATGGAGTCGAATTTATTACAAAGGCAGCCGTTACAGATTTGGACTTTGCAGAAGGAAGTAATATAACCGTGACTGCCATACATTTGCTGGAAGATGGTGTTGAAAGAAAAATAGACTTAGGGCAACATGATTTATGTATTATGACAAATGCCTGCATGACAGACAGTGCAACCTTAGGTGACTTCACCCATGCACCAGCCTATAGGCCCCAAAAACCGCTGTCTGGAGAGCTTTGGTCTAAAGTAGCAGCGAAAAAACCTAATTTGGGAAATCCAGAACCGTTCTTTGGACACCCAGATGAGACCAACTGGGAAAGTTTTACGGTTACTTGTAAAGGGAATCAGTTGCTAAAAATGATAGAAATGAAGACTGGTAATATTCCAGGCAGCGGTGCGTTAATGACATTCAAAGACTCTAGCTGGTTAATGAGCATTGTAGTTGCCGCCCAGCCTCATTTTAAAAATCAGCCGATGGATGTTACCGTATTCTGGGGATACGGTCTATACACAGATAAGGTTGGTGATTATGTGAAAAAACCGATGCGGGATTGTACAGGCGAAGAAATCTTAGAGGAACTTCTCCATCATCTCCACTTTAATAAGGATGCAGAAACGATTAAGGAAACAATTATTAACGTAATACCTTGTATGATGCCATATATTGATGCCCAGTTTCAACCAAGGGCGATCAAGGATCGTCCTAAGGTCGTTCCCAATGGCTCTACAAACTTTGGGATGGTCAGCCAGTTTGTGGAAATTCCTGAAGATATGGTGTTCACAGAGGAGTATTCTGTTCGGGCCGCTCGAATTGCTGTGTATCAGTTAATGGGGCTAGACATATCGAAAATTTGCCCCGTTACACCATATAAAAAGGATCCAAAAGTACTAATGAATGCAATAAAAACTTCATTCCGCTAAATAAAAGGCATTAGAAATTTTGAGATTTCTAATGCTTTTTTGCGTTGTTTGACATAAGTGTATCTAGGTAAAGAATACAATAGGTATAAGTATCTGTTCATACTTAATTTTAATCAAGATGAAAATAAAAATCCATCTTTGAATATTTTTAAGTCCGTCCGCATATATATATATAAGTGAATTGTAGGAGGGGATTTTTGTGGAAAAATTTAACGTATATAATGATATATCCGTCCGTACAAACGGCGAGATATACATTGGTGTAGTAGGTCCAGTAAGAACAGGAAAATCAACCTTTATTAAACGTTTTATGGAGCTGCTCGTATTACCTGGAATGGAAGATGTACATAGCAAAGAACGGACCCGTGATGAATTACCCCAGTCGGCCGCAGGAAAAACAATCATGACTACCGAGCCAAAGTTTATTCCGAAAGAAGCTGCTTCTATCCAGGTTGGAGATGGAATAGAAGTAAACGTACGGATGATAGACTGTGTTGGTTATATGGTAGATGGGGCAGTGGGCCACACGGAAGAAGATCAAGAGCGTCTCGTAAAAACACCATGGTTTGATTATGAAATTCCGTTTACACAAGCAGCGGAAGTTGGTACAAAAAAAGTAATTAATGACCATAGCACCATTGGCGTTGTTGTAACTACCGATGGTTCCATTGGTGATTTAGGTCGGCAAAGTTATATAGGAGCAGAAGAAAAAACGATTGCTGAATTAAAAAAACTAGGCAAACCGTTTATTATTTTACTGAACTGTGTAAAGCCATTATCGGAAGAGGCCGTTGCTTTAGGTAAAGAATTGGAAATGAAATATTCGGTTAACGTACTTCCTGTCAATTGCGAGCAATTAAAGAAGGACGATATTACAAAAATTATGGAAGAAGTTCTTTTGGAGTTTCCAGTTACAGAATTGGATTTTCATATTCCAAAATGGGTTGAGATTCTTCCAAATAATCACTGGTTAAAATCAAAGTTAATTGAATTGGCAAAGACTGTACTTGGCAAGATTACTTGGATGAAAGATGTAAATGAAAGGGCGATGGCGTCAAACCTGGAATGTGTTAAAAATTTAAGGATTGATCGAAAAGATTTATCCGATGGAAGTATTTCCATAGATGTACAAATTGATCCTTCCTACTACTATCAAATTATAAGTGATTATGTTGGTTTGCCAATAAAAGGGGAATACCAATTGATGAGGACGCTGCTTGAGTTGGCAAAACTAAAAACAGAGTATCAAAAGGTAGAAGAGGCAATGGATGCAGTTAAATTCAAAGGCTATGGCGTTGTAACTCCGAATCGCAATGAAATCGTATTAGATGAGCCACAGGTGATTAAACATGGAAACAAGTTTGGAGTTAAAATGAAAGCCGAAGCTCCATCCATTCATCTAATAAAGAGTTTTATTGAAACGGAAATTGCTCCAATTGTAGGTAGTGAACAACAGGCCCAAGATTTAATTGCTTATATTAAAGAAACAGCCAAATCCAGTGAGGAAGGAATATGGGAAACCAATATTTTCGGTAAATCCATTGAACAGATTGTTGATGACGGAATTAATGCAAAGATCTCTCAGATGACGGATGAATGTCAAATGAAACTTCAAGATACGCTTCAGAAGATTATCAATGACAGTAATGGTGGTATGATCTGTATTATTATCTAGTATTTTAGGGCCGTAGGCAATTGTCTACCGCCCTATTTCTAATTCTCCTTGATTATACAAACGCTTTTCTATATAATAAAGACGATTAATATTTTCGAAAAATCATTTTAGAAAGGTGGGCGTATGTTTTCCATTAGTAAAAAGAAGAGTGGCGTTTTGTTTATGGACGTATTATTTGATGTTATCGGTTCGTTATTTTTTGACATTGGGATTCATTGTTTTGTAGAACCAGCAAGTATAGCACCGGGGGGAATGTCTGGTATTGCAATCATAGTGAATTATCTTACGAAATTACCAATCGGTGTTATGACCTTTGCACTTAATATTCCATTACTTATATTGGCATATAAGTTTTTGGGTCGTGGTTTTGCACTTAAGACAATAAAGAGTTTATTTATTAGTACAGCTATATTAGATTATTTAATCACTCCCTTCCTCCCCCAGTATACGGGAGATCGACTCATTGGCTCGGTGTTTGGAGGAATCCTCATGGGAGTCGGGTTAGCAGTCATTTTTATGCGGGGATCTACGACTGGTGGTACGGATATTCTGTCATATCTCGTGCAATTGAAGTTTCCCCATATCCCCATTGGAAAAGCCATTTTAATGATTGACTGCATTATTATAGCTGCCTCAATTCTTGTATTTAAAAATGTAGAAACTGGTCTATTCGGAATTATCTCATTGTTTTGCTGTACAAAAGCCATCGATAATATTATATATGGTATGGAAAAAGGAATAAAGTTTACGATATATTCCCAAAATAATCGAGAGATCGCGGAAGAAATTATGAACCAATTGGAGCGTGGCGTTACCCTCCTAGAAGGAAAAGGGGCATATACAATGGAACAGCGAGAAATATTGCAGTGCGTTGTCCGAAAACCAGAATATTCCAGAGTAAAATCGATTATTAATAAAGTCGATGATAAGGCATTTGTTACAATTTCTGAAGTCGATGAAGTATTAGGAGAGGGATTTAAACCAATCCGATAACGGTCTTTCTTTATTTTTCTTCATAAAAAATTCAGAAAGAAAAAAGGTAATCTTCGGAATGAAGCGTTGCCTTTTTCATCTTTTTACGGTATAGTTAGGATTAAATTAGTTGCATCAAATTTAACAAAAGGAGCAATTTATGGATAAAATCTTGTATATTCTGTTAGTCGTCGGAATTATTGGCTTTTTCATTTATCAGGTAATAACAAATGAGAAAAGACGACGGGCTAAGGTTTTAAGAAAAATCAGACAGGCCTGGGGGATGATTCCTGATCGAGAGTATGAGTACGATGAATTTAAAAGTATTTCACGGTATTATGAAAAGAAAAAGCGTCAAGGAGAATTTTTCATTGATGACATTACTTGGAATGATTTGGATATGGATTCTGTCTTTATGGCAATCAACAATACCCAATCATCCACAGGTGAAGAATATTTATACAAATTATTAAGAACACCAGTTTTTGAGAAAGAAACACTGGAAGAAAGAGAAAAGGTCATTCAGTATTTTTCAAACCATGAGAAAGAACGTCTTGAGTATCAATTGGACTTATCAAAAGTGGGCAGAACAAATACGCGACAGAATAAAATTTCTCTTGTTGATTATATCTATAATTTTGCCGAACTTGAAAAGGAAAGCAATTTTGGACATTATCTGCAGATTGCATTAGTATTTATGTCTCTGATACTATTACTAATGAATCCAGCCATTGGTATTCTCGCTTTTATCGCGACTTTATTTTATAACGTCATTACTTATTATCGCGATAAGGCAAAAGTGGAACCATACTTTGTCTGTATTGGGGCAGTGGTGCGGCTTGTAAAGTGCAGTGCCATGTTAGGAACTCATAAAGAACCAGAATTAAAAGAATATACCGAACGATTAAAAAAGGCATCCCTTTCCTTATCTTCTGTTATAAAGGATGCCAGATACATTGGCTCTACCGACAAAGTTAGCGGTGATTTAACGGAAGTAATTATGGACTATATCCGTATGATTTTTCACGTAGACTTAATTAAGTTTAATTCTATGCTTGGAAAGGTGCAAGGACACTTGGATGAAATAGAAGTAATGATGGAATCCATTGGTTTTATTGAATCCATGATTGCAATTGCTTCTTACCGTTTAACGCTTCCATTTTATTGTCAGCCTCAGTTAAGAGAGGGAAAAAGTTTGATTTTAGATGCAACGGACTTGTATCATCCTATGATTAAAGAACCAGTGGCCAATAGCATTTCAGAAACAAGGCCGGTACTATTAACTGGGTCCAATGCGTCAGGAAAGTCTACGTTTTTAAAGACGGTAGCGATTAATGCAGTGCTTTCCCAGACAATTCATACAGCATTGGCACATTCTTATGAAGGGAATTTTTATCGCGTTTACTCTTCTATGGCTTTACGCGATAATCTTCAAGGAAACGAAAGTTACTATATCGTAGAAATAAAATCATTAAAGCGAATTTTAGATGCAGCCGATGGACAACATCCTGTTTTGTGCTTTGTAGATGAAGTATTGCGTGGAACAAATACAGTAGAGCGTATCGCTGCATCTTCTCGAATTTTACAGACATTAGCACAAAAAGGAGCGATGTCCTTTGCTGCTACTCATGATATAGAGTTGACCTCTATGCTAACTGATTATTATTCAAACTATCACTTTGAAGAAGAGATTTCCGACAATGATGTGAAATTTAATTATATGTTATTTAAAGGCAAGGCAAAGACGAGAAATGCCATCAAACTTTTAAGTATTATGGGATATGAAAAATCAGTTATACATGAAGCGGAAGAAACGGCAAGACGTTTTCTCGATGAAGGTATTTGGAGTCTTTAAGGAGGAAGAATGGAAGTTAAAATTTACACCGATGGTTCTGCTCGAGGTAACCCAGATGGGCCGGGTGGATATGGAACCGTCATTCATTATATAGATCCTAGTGGGAAGTTACATGTAAAAGAGATGTCAGCTGGATTTAAGCAGACAACAAATAATCGAATGGAATTATTAGCGGCTATTGTAGGGTTAGAGGCGTTAAATCGCCCTTGCACGGTAACGCTTTATTCGGATTCGCAATATTTAGTAAAAGCTTTTAATGACCATTGGATCGATGGATGGATAAAAAAGGGATGGAAACGTGGAAAAAATGAACCGGTAAAAAATGTGGACTTATGGAAGCGGTTACTTGCAGCAAAACAGGCCCACGATGTAAGCTTTGTATGGGTAAAAGGGCATGATGGACATGAACAAAATGAACGCTGCGACTTTTTAGCGACATCAGCCGCAGATGGGAATGACCTCGCTATCGATGAGGGATTCCAAAAGAATCAATAAGGGAAAGCTATGCAACGAGAGTGTAATTTACTCGTACGCATAGCTTTTTTTGATTATTTTTTTAAAATTCTTTCTGCCTACGTTAGTTTTGTTGGCTTTGGCAATAATAGAAAGGGATTCGAAACATTTTTGCCGATGACTTTTTTAAAGCGAATCAAATGTAAAATAATGACGAAATGTATATAAAAAAACTTACAATACTTGAAAATTAGTAATTCCTATGCTAACATAAATAAGATAAATGCTTGAGCGATTAGGCTTTAAAGGAGGACGAATTGATGTCTACAAATGTGTATGACGTGTTGATGGAGAGAGGATTTATTGAACAATGCACTCATCCAGATGAAGTACGTGAACTTTTAGGAAAAGAAAAAGTTACATTTTATATAGGGTTTGATGCAACGGCCGATAGTTTAACTGCAGGACATTTTCTAACGGTTATGGCAATGATGCATATGCAAAGAGCGGGTCATAGACCGATCGCCTTATTAGGTGGCGGTACGACTATGATCGGTGACCCAAGTGGAAAATCTGATATGAGAAAGATTATGAC
>JBKTKK010000066.1:0-9620 GCA_047242405.1 Lachnospiraceae bacterium
AATTAGATGCAGGAATTTATGAATATCTATTAGGGGAACTTCTAGATCTTTTTGAGAAGGGCGGAAAAGGACAATTATTGTTTACCTCACACAACTTACGCCCTTTAGAAATGTTACAAAAAGACAATATTTTATTTTCCACTTCCAATAAGGCGAATCGCTATATTCCTATGCGGAGCGTCGGTAATACAAATAATCTTCGGGATGTATATCTTCGCAGTATTACCCTAGGTGGACAAAAAGAATGCATTTATAAAGAAACGGACCGTTTAAAAATAGCCCGGGCACTTCGAAAAGTCGGAAGGGAGTTAAAAGATGATCGATAATGAAAAAAAAGTCATGATTTTTATCGTGGAAGGTCCCAGTGATGAAAGTGCCCTCGGAAGCATCATCCGAGAACACTTTTCTTCCCTCGAAATCTCTTTCCATGTGCTCCATGGAGATATTACGACAAAAGCGGGTGTTGATCACACGACCATTGTAAAAGAAATTCATAAGCAAATCAAACGAATTCAAGATAAATATCGATATAAAGACCGGGATATTATGAAAATAATCCATCTCGTTGATACGGATGGTGTCTTTATTGAGGACTCCCACATTATTGAAAAAGCAGGAAGGCCGACACTCTATTTTACCGACCATATTGAGACACCCGATGTAGAAGCACTTTGTAAACGAAACGAAACAAAATCCGATTTACTATACAAACTTTCCTCCCTCGGTAACATTCGGAAAATCCCCTATAGCATTTATTACATGTCCTGCAATTTAGAACACGTTTTATACAACGAACTGCGCGAATTTTCTGATGAAGAAAAATGGGAATGCTCCGATCAATTTGCAGAACGATTTGAAGGCAGGTCCGGGGAATTTGTATCTTATTTATCAAACAAAGAAATCGCAGTACCTGGAACTTATACCGAAACTTGGAAGTTTATCCAACAAGATCGAAACTCCTTACAACGGCATACAAATTTGCAGCAATTATTCATTGAGTAAAGAAATTCTCAATTTTCTCTTCGTCCGATAGGACAAGGAAAACGCCAGTATTCCCCATAAAACAATTGACAGAAAGGTTTGACCATTGCTTATAAAAGTTTCATTTCCCTCTAATATTTTAAGGGGAGAAAGAAAGGATATAATAGGAAACCTTAACGCAATCCAAGCCGGTATGAGAAAAATCGCAATGGATACGATCCACCCCTGTTCAAGACGCTTGCAAAGTAAGGATAAATATACTACGATTTTCGTAACGCATATAAGGATAAAAAAGCGCGCCACATAGATTAGTAAAATCCATAGCCATATCGGATTATCATCCCCCGTATGGAACCATGTAAGGTTTTTTATGCCGGCCCATGGATAAACAAGTCTTTTATACCGCCACATAATACGCAGAAAAGGGATGATATACAGGATGAAAAAGGCAAGCAATGTTAGAAAAAAGGATAACCTTCCCTTTTCTTTTATTAGCTGTTTTCTCCCACCGAGGGTAGCAGATAGCAGAGGCAATATTTCCTTTTGTCTCTCGTAACTATAAATCCCGCCAAATAGCAGGCAAAGACAGAGGAGGCCAAGAATTCCAATAAGATTCTGATAAGCGCAGGTATCGATCGAGCAAAGCAAAGAGCGATAAGCAAATTGGGGTAATAAATAACCGGCATTTAACTTTTCCTCTGCCTCCTCTAAAATACAATTTAAAATTATTTCTCTTTCTTCTCTTTCCGAAGCATCTCGACGCGAATCATTCCGTATAAGGATAATTTCATCTTCCAGCCTTTGGATCGTTTCATCGGTCACAAATCCACGAAATTTATGATAATAATTTTCCTTTATGCTCTCTTCTTTTGTCGCTAAAACATACGGGGGTTTTACATATAAAACGGCACATAGTAAACTAAGCAATACAAAAAATCCCTTTTGAACGGCTAATGTTTTCTTCCATTCGAAATTGGAAAGAAGAGGTCTGAGCTTTTTACCTGCTAAAACTTTCCTGCATCCTGACCCAATACGATCACTAAAATTTGTTGAATGAAACGGCCTTGTTTTCACCTGTATCCAAAGGAGTAAACAAAATAAAACAACAATGCTGACGATTAATGTCAAAACAAAAAGCAACCCACTTTCAATAAGGACTCCGAAAAAAGATATATTTATATAATGACCAAAAAAACTCTGCAAATAAAAGACCGAAAATAGATTCATATATTAAAAAAAGGCGAAAACATTGCTATCCCTTAGAAACGTATAGAGACTAAATTCGATAACCGTAAAAATACTCATACCAATTATACCAATTGACACCGTATTTGCCTTCGAAAGTAATAACCATATCATACAGCCAATAAAAAGATGTCCGAAACATTTTACAACATAATAGAGCACTAACACATTCGGTATCGAAAATGGATAGGAAAACGTGTAAAAGTCCGGGAGCGATTGGAATGAAACATTGTTTCTAAATGGACTTACCTGAAAGTACAGCCAACAAAGCAACAACTTGCTAAAATAAAAAAGAAAAACAGCAAAGAACACTGTAAAAAGAAGAATTCCAAATCGTTTTATTCCCAGACAGCCCCTCCCCTTTGGAGCTGCATATATAATCTGCCACAGACCTTTTTTCTTTTCCTCCACAAAAGTCAGGCATACCATTGCAAGAAAAATGATTATGAAATAATCAATGGCATCGGGTTGAAAAAAGGTATGGAGCGTAATAATTGGTACAAAGGATAAGGAAATTCCTTCTACCCGCCCATAATCTTCACGCGTTTTTTCAATATTATGTATGGAAGCTTCATTTGCAAAAATACTTACGGAACCCATTCTTTCCGCTTCATCCTTTATTTGTTGATGAAAGGATTCATAACTATTTATATTTCTTAGCTGATGCAGCAAAAGCTTTTCCATCGTTAATTTCTCAAATAAAAATTTATCTTCTAATAATTTCTCTATTTCTTTATAACCGCTTTGCCATTTTCCTTTGAACTGATCAATCTGCTCCTCTGCACCGTTCAATTCATAGTTGGATAATAGATACTGTATTGTAGCGGCATCTTCCAATTGTTCCAATTTTCGTTCCGCTTGGACAATTGCCGCCTTTGGATGTAAATCTTTATAATTATTCCAGGAAAAGAAATAATACTTGCCGGCTTCTTCCCCCTCTCCATAATGATTGCGGAGCGACTGCCAATGTACAACACAGGATAAAACAAGAAGTACAACAAAGCTATAACGCACGCTTTTCTTTAAAAAAACTCGTCTTCCTTCTTTCCCTTGCAGCAAGGATACACCTTCTTTCTTCTTGTCTATGTACCGACCCTATATCGGAAACATTCCACATAGTTAGCCTCCCCCTTATTAATTTCTTCATATGGCCAGTAATAATAGATTTCTTCCTCATCCAAACCTAATTTTATAAACAGGCCCGAACTTGAAGCTGCGTATACAACAGGCCGACTAAACGCCCCACTTATCGGGAACGCATGGGATAAAATCGCCCCACCATCTTTATTATATATAATTATTTCACCGTTTCCCCTGCCGGCAGTTTGCACAAAATAATTTTCTACCGCATATGCGCTTGAATTTCCACTTCGAAAAGCCGTTTCTATATATGTCATCTTTTCTTCCTGTTCGTAATAATAAATTCCGTCTTCTTCCGAGTAGTAATAATCTGTACCATTTACACTCCCAATCCCATTTACGTCGGGCTTCGAATCAATTTCCTTTATACTAGAATTTTTCAGATTGTAAACAAAGTATTGCTGCTCCGTATCTATCCCCTGCATATCTTCAATTGCTACACATATATCACCCGATTTATTAGACATTCCCCTGTATATGTAGATACTTCTATTAAAATTATTTTTCTCTACTTGTTCGTATAACATGACATCTCTTGATTTATGAGAAGGATCTACATGATAAATCCGATAGGTCCTGGATATAATTTGAGCTTCCTCATCCTCTTCATCCGTTTGGTATGCCCAAAAAATGGAACCCTCCTGATAGAACAGCAGTCCTCCCCAATTGTTATATTCAACCTCCGGTAAATCTCTGACCTTTTCATGGTTTTTTCCATCCAGATCCATACGCCATATCGCATAGAAATTCACATAATATAGTTTGGATTCATGTATCCATATGGAAAATGCATGTTCACAAAATGCATTGCAGTCCTTTGTATCATGGCTGCAGTTTGGTTTGTTGCATACAACTGCCCAATTATCCATCTTCGCTTTATCTGCATAGTATAAAAAATCAAATGCTAATGTATAAAATCCCTTTTCTGTTTCAATCATCCTGCTTTGGGACGTTATTTCACATACCGAATTATTTATTGACTCCTTTCCCTTGGGAATTTCTTCTGTCTTTCTACATCCGCTGCAAAGGAGTACTGCAACGAAGATAAGCAAAATTCTCATATACCCTCCCTAAAATACCTGCTGATTAAGTAAAAATTTTAGTTTTTCACAACTCTTTGCTTGTCAAATATATAAACTCCTTGAATTTTAGTGGTCGCATATAGGCATGAGCCACCCGGAAGATGTCCGCTATATGATATTCCGCGCTTTTGCTCCTTTATTCCGCTATGAATTATCTCTTCATCCGCATTAAATACTATCCTCCTTTATCATGGTAATTGTAAATTAGATGTTAAGCTTGTATCAGTAACGTGTGCAAATCCCCCCTGATTTCGCCTCCTGCTGAGTTACAGACATACGCAAGGGAAACTGTCTGCAAAGATAACGCCCCCACCGCCACTTGAATACCAACGACATCCTGTAATTATATTTTAACAAATTTAAATACCCAAATACCATGATAAATATTTCAAAATAAATTTGCATAAAAAATCAAATGAATCATTGGTTAATTTTTACGGAATATTTTTCCAACTGTTCTTTACACGCTTCCCGAAGTTGATATAGCTGTATTAAAGAAAACAGGCACTCACGTTTTAAACAATGACAAATCCCCTCCTCTGCAAGAACCAATGCTTGCCCAAACTCCTTTTTCAAAAATAGGGTCTTACTTAATTGGATATATAATAGTTCCACTGCCTCATGGTATTCCATCTTTACATTCGAACTTTTATATACAACGTATAATCCATGTAGTATTTCTAAGGCTTTTTCAAAATCCCCTTCCATCCTATGACCAATGGCTAGGTAAAGGAAGAGTTTAACTTCCTCTGAATTAAGGATCTTGTCCGAAAGGGCATTGTGAAAATCACCAATGGTTCGGGTAAGTCCCTTCCTACATTGAGCCAGCAACTCACATGCACGAAATCTATCGGATAAAAATCCCTCCTCAATCCGGCTCAAAAGAATATATTGCTCATTGGTTACTATATTTGTATCTAGCTTGTCTGCCAACGCTTCAATCTTTCCACTTAGGTCAAAGTAATCCCTTAACCTTACTGCAGTTGATACCGACCAGGCTAATTTTAAAGCATCCATCTGCTCTGTTTCAACTTCAAATACATATTGCTGTTGTAAACTTAGCTTCTTCGACAAGGCCTCATATTTTCTTATGCTTGGCGTATGTTTCCCGCCCTCCATTCGTGATAATGTTTCAACCGCACAGATTTGATCACTTAATTGCTCTTGCGATAGCTGTATCCCCTTACGTTTTTTTCTTATAAGTTCATGAATCAAATATAATGCTCTTACCTTTACTGGGCACATGGAAAGATTTAACTTATCCTGCTGCACATCATACAAAATACGATACACTTCTTTGTATGCAGAATCTTCTTTTCCTAAATCATGGACATCTTTTAGAATTAACGTTATAATAGGTAACAAATACGAGGACTTATTATAAGTAATTAGCCTATTATACGCTTTTGAACATAAGAGGAATCGTTCTTCCCTTTCCATTGAAACATGTTTACATAGGATGTAAATGGCTTTCCCATAGACACTTACCATATCGGAATTCATATTGTCTTCCATAAAATGAATCATTTTACGAATTCGCTCAACACTACCTACTTTACCATTCATCATCTCGCACCTGGATAACGTTAGAATCATCTCTATTTCATCACAAGTAAACAAAGAAGCGTTTTCTTTCACGGTCATTGCAATGGCTTGCTGCATATAAGAAAGATTCTTCGTTTCGAGGAGACCACGTACAAATAGGATGAACTGCTGCTGTAACTTTTTATTGAAACTTGTACACTGTTTTTTGCCATCTTTTAATAATTGCTCTACAAGGTTCCAAGCTTCTATATTACAAGCGGCAACCACTTCTCTTCTCCATTCCATATAATTATATTCATTTCGAGAAAGCGTAACGGATAATCGTTCCAATGGAATTCCTAATCGTTGCATTAACGCCTGTAACATTAAAAAATCAGGCAATAATTCTCCTTTTTCATATCGGCATAGCAACGAAAGGTGGCATAACCCACTACTCAACTGTTTTAGTTTTATGTGCTTCGATACTCTTACTTGCTTAAGCAAATTTCCAACATTATTGTTCATAAGCACCCCCAACAATGTATTCCATCTTTGTAACAATGCAACAAACATTTCACGTTCTATCTTTTATAGTCAGTATAAAATATTTTTTACGATTCTGTCAATCTTCATTGACCAAACTTTATTAAAAAAAGTCTGTAGAATTTATTCCAAATTCCACAGACCACAAGATGAATTATGGGTAACAAACAAATGTTATACTATGTAAGGAAAGTAAAATATCATCCCACATAATACGAAAAGAAAAAGCACGCAAAATATAGCTTGAAGCTTACGATTCTTTTTCAGCAGCGCGTAAATAATCCCCTCTAAAGCCACTAAAAATACAACTACTCCAATACAACTCATTCCTAAACCCATTGCTTCCCCCTCTTAAAATCAACCTTTTATCAGACTATTTTTTTACATTATATAATAGATTGGAAGTAAAATCTTTACAAAAAAATTACAAAATCATTAATATTTTTTGTTGATTTATATGAGAGCAAGTAATGAAAGTCCTATAAAGTTCACTTTATTTGGAGTCCTTTCATGCGCGTGAGGGAGAGCAATTCACAGCATTCAAAACCAAAGCACCACCTTACATATTTTGGGTAAAACCATTAAACCAAAAACTACAAAACCGCCGATGGCGTAAAGGCTGTTTACAATTACGCACACCTTCATCAAGTTACTTTGCGCCTCCGCCTTGTTATAAGAAACAACTGTGAATACTCCGCTGAAAATCATAAATGCAGCATAGCAGGAAATCATTATCTCCGCTGTGGGTGATTGCAAAGCCCAGTCAAACATTCTAAGAGGCAGAATCGTCCACGGTATAAAAAGCATAACGGTACTAATAGCAGTTAAACTTTTGTTTTTCATAGAAATTATCTCCTTTCCGCCTGCCCAAAGCGAAGGCAGGAAACGAACAAACAAATGATTGTGATACCAATAGCAACAGGCAACCAGGGAATTAACTCAACCTGTGATGTTGTAAGGTTCGCGGCTAATTTCCCATATTCATTCGTTATCAAAAAGAACAGATATGACATCGGATATGCAAACCATAGCTTTGTGTTTATCATCAAAACCGAGGGAACAATAGACGCAAGACCAATCCCGATGGAGAAAATCGGTGTCTGAATACATACTGACAATAGCCAGAAAAATGCAAGCATTGGAATTGCCGCTACAAATAACATTCCTGCTTCTTTGAAAACAAACAGCGGCTGCAAAATGAAATCATAATTTTGTGTTTGTGATGTTATTCCTGCGCTTACAAAATACATTACAACCGTCATTAGTATTTGAAAAGCTGCCAAGGCAAGCAGGACAACAAATTTTGCCAAACATAATTTTGCGGTGTTAATTGGCAGAGAAAGCATTTTTCGTATGCCGTTATTGCCTCTTTCTGTCATATTCAGTAAAACCGTACTCACAACCATACTTGCAGGAAACATAAACCACGCCATTCCCATAAACCCTTGTATTAGGAAATTATTTTCTGGTGATATGCCCTGTGCCTGCATTTCAAAGTTCATATCGGCATTTAAGATAGAAGGCAGCCAAAGAATAATCGTGGCAACTGACAAAATCAATACAACTTTGGAACGGCGTATTTTTTTGAACTCAATGCCAATGAGAGATAAAAAGCTCATTCAAACGACCTCCTAACCTTTAAGAATAATACCTGTGCAATCGCAATGAGAAAGAGTTCTACCACTGCGGCAATAATAAAATTGTGAACGATATTTTCTGCCGTATCTGCAAGCATCTGAAACGGCAAGGCAAACGGAAACAGCGATAATACAAAGTTCTTTGTAGGCAACATAGTAGCCGTAAATACACATACAACGCCGATGCCGAGTGACACCCACATATTTTTACACGCCGAAGCAATTAACAGCGCGCTGAATGCCGCAGGAAGCATTAATAACAACGCATACCCAAAGTTTTTCAGCAATTCGATCCATAGATCTTCTGACCGTTCAAACCAATGGTATGCACAAAACGCTACACCGGCTGCTTCTATCACCAATATCACGCTACACATAAGCGCTATCAAAGCAAATTTTCCAAAAAATAATTTGCTTTCCTTAATCGGAAGTGTACACATTTTTTGAATGGCATTGTCGGCATACTCTGTGTGATACATTAGACACGCTCCTGCTACAACAAGCAGAATGTTAAGCATTGCTATCATCTGCCAATTGGCATTTATCAAGGTTTGAATAGCCGAGGCATCAAGCCCCAAATATTGTTCCGAACGGACTGCCATATTGAGAATGGGGACAGCCGCCGCTAAAAACCCACCGCAGAGAAACGCAGGTATAAAACCAGTTCGTTTCACCTTTTTACATTCCAAACCAAAACTCATTCTGCACCACCTCTCCGCCTGTTATCCGCATCAATCAAGGCAAGAAAGGTATCTTCCAAATTATCGGTCGGATAGCCCTTTGTAGTTGCATTGACTTTCAGTTGGTCGAGCGTTCCCTCAAACAGCAGATGACCGTGATTGAGAATTCCAATATTATCTGCCATCAGCTCAATTTCCGACAGCAAATGAGAGGACACCAACACAGTACAATCAAATTTCTGCGGCAAGGAACGGATAAGCGTTCTGATTTCATGAATGCCAACAGGGTCAAGCCCATTGGTCGGCTCGTCAAGAATAAGAATAGGCGGTCTACCAATCAAGGCACTTGCAAGACCTAATCGCTGCTTCATTCCAAGAGAATATTTCCTTGCAAGCCTACCTTTGTACTGCGTAAGACCTACTAATTCTAAAGCCTCGGAAATAGCGGATTTTGGTAAACCTAAAATTTTGCGCACAATTTCCAGATTTTCTTCGCCACTTAAATTTCCGTAAAAAGCGGGTGCTTCAATGAACGAGCCCATCTCTTTCAGAATTTGCACACGGTTTTCTGGATACTTTTTTCCATCAATCACAAAAGAGCCGCTTGTAGGTTTTGTAAGTCCCAAAAACATCTTCATCGTAGTTGATTTCCCTGCTCCATTCGGGCCGAGAAAGCCGTAAACGGTTCCTTTTGGAATGTGAAGATTAACTCCAGATACAGCAGTAAAGTCTTTATATGATTTTGTTAGATTTTTCGTTTCAATAATATTCATATTCGTTTGCTCCTT
>JBKTKK010000067.1:0-9328 GCA_047242405.1 Lachnospiraceae bacterium
TCGGAAAAGGGTTATACCACTTATAAGGGTATAAACATTCGACCAAACTTTGCTGGTTCATTGTCAATGAATCCACCTTCAAATTTTTGATCTTATCTCGAATCTCTGCCAAAAGTTTCTCATTCACTCGATCCGTTATATAACATAATGCAATATCTGTCATAGAACGTTGCCCCGTTTGTAGCACTTCCATCGTTAACTTCGGATCTCTGATTCTTCTTCGAATCAGTGCCGTGTTAAAAACAATGGTTTCTACAAATCCATCTCTTGACCCACGTTGTACCTTATCCTTATCGGGTTCTTGTACACTTCTAGCTGGATAAGTGCGACAATCGATCATTAAGCACTTATCAAATCCCTCGATAAATAAACAGGAAAGGCCACTTAATAGCTGCAGTATAATATACTCAAATTCACTCTGTAAACCTATTTCTGCATAAGGAAGTAAAGTCTTCGAGAATTGATGTGCATCCTTTGGAAACTCCTCTGGTATTTGCTTAAATAAAAATTCAAGTAACTTTTCTAATATTTCATCTTTTGTAAAACCATCGATACAAAAAAGTGCCGCTTTTCGATTTCCAATATCCAAAGCACGGAAGATAATATCAAAGTTTTTATCTACTCGAAGTTCCTGATTCATGTACTTTATATTATCTTCCAGATTCTTGCTAATCTGTTTACCCATTCCTACACCACGCCACATAAATTTTGTTGAAAGAATTTCTATGTGGCTCCTTCCTAACGGATTTTCTCTCAACAACTTTCTTTTTATTATGGCTCCTTCTTTAAAAAATTATGAACTCTTTTCCAATTCAATTTTTATTTTCCTTAATTTTTCGATTAAAGTTTCATTCCCCTGGAAAAGATAGGAAAACTCTTTTGTCCATGGAAGCGTTTCTTCCATAATGATTTGATTTTCACTTGTACTATAAACTGCATTTCCATCATAGGTACTTACGAGCAAGATACTGTTTTTCAAATAGCTATTTACTTCATCTACAAAGGCTATTATCTTTTCCGGATCCAAATCCCTCGCTTGATTTGTTAGATGAAATATAATAGAATTTCCCGCAAAAGCTTCTTCTGTCCCATCCTGTTTTAGCCAAAAAACCTTATAACGATAATTTGCACCTGTATTGGTTAACGATGGGTTATATCTTATTAAATACATTTCTCCATCCTGTTTATATAAATAGTAAGAATTCCAACCTACGTGGGGGATACCAGCCACATCGGACCAGATGGGTATCTCTGTTTCACCTTCTATGTCATAGACAGTAACCGTTACATTTTGCGTCTGCTCTAATTGACTCGCATCTACAACTACCTTTTCATTTTTTCCATCATGGGTTAAGTCTGCATAAAAGGTCCAACTTTCTACCTTTTCTTTCTCCGTTTCTTTTGTCCCGCCCTGAGCAAAGTTAAACTCGGCCGTATAAATAAGCGCTGTAAAAAAAACAATGGCAACGGGTAATATAACCTTGCTTAATTTGTTATTCAACATCTATCCTTCTCCTTTCAAACTTATTTAAAAATAAACAAACACCTATATGACAATAGTCTTCCTTTCCGCTCTATGATTATTCAACAAATCTTATCCAACGTCTTTTTTCTATCTATAAGCAATAAAAAACAGGTCTGTTGTTAAACAACAAACCTGTCTTTTATTATTTATCCCCAAAAGGATTATTCTGCTTTTTCTTCGATTGCATAAAGATCAAGTAGCTTCTGTAAATGTGCATACTTTTCTGCTGCAAGCATTTCTGCCTTATCAAATAATTCAGCTGCTCTTTCAGGATTCTGAAGCATTAAGGAAGTATAACGTACTTCTTTCTTTAAGAATTCCTGATAGCTTTCTGTTGGAGCCTTAGAATCTAACTGGAATGGGTTCTTTCCTTCTGCCTTCTTACGAGGGTCAAAACGGAATAAATGCCAATAACCAGCTGCTACTGCTTCCTTCTCTTCTGTCTGTGCCTTACCCATACCTGCTTTAATACCATGACTGATACATGGAGAATAAGCTATAACGATAGATGGTCCTGGATATGCTTCTGCTTCTGCAATTGCCTTAATACATTGATTGTAATCAGCACCCATAGCTACCTGTGCTACATAAATGTATCCGTAGCTCATAGCGATCGCTGCTAAATCTTTCTTCTTCACATCTTTACCACCAGCTGCAAACTGTGCAACCGCACCTACCTGCGTAGACTTAGAAGACTGACCACCTGTATTAGAGTAAATTTCAGTATCAAATACCATGATGTTGATATCATGACCAGAAGCTAATACGTGGTCTACACCGCCGTAACCGATATCGTAAGCCCAGCCGTCTCCACCAAAGATCCACTGTGATTTCTTAGATAAGAAATCTTTGTTCTTTAAGATTTCAGCTGCCTTATCACATCCATCTGCTGCACTCTTTGTAAGAACATCTACTAATACATCTGTAGCAGTTCCATTTGTAGCACCACAGTCAAATGTCTTTAAGTATTCTTCACAAGCTGCTTTTACCTCATCTTTTGTTGTAATTTCAGCAAGTGCAGCTACTTTCTTATTTAACTGACTTCTCATAGCCTGTTGTGCTAATGACATACCATAACCAAATTCTGCATTGTCTTCAAATAAGGAGTTCGACCAAGCTGGACCTCTTCCCTTTGTATCAACGGTATATGGTGTAGATGGTGAAGAGTTACCCCAAATAGAAGAACATCCAGTTGCATTGGCGATGTACATTCTATCACCGAATAACTGTGTTACTAACTTCGCATAAGGTGTTTCTCCACAACCAGCACAAGCACCAGAGTACTCTAATAATGGCTGTTTAAACTGGCTACCCTTAACTGTTGTTTCCTTGAATTTTGCAAGTACTTCTGGATGAATTGGTAATGTCTTCTGGTAATCAGCATTTACCTGTTCTCCTAAGTTTGCTTCGTAAGATTCCATTGTAAGAGCCTTATTACCTTTCTTACCTGGACATACGTTAGCACAAGAACCACATCCTGTACAGTCAGCTACTGATACGGTCATGGAGAAGGAGTATCCTGGCATACCTGTCATTGGCAACTTCTTCATACCTTCTGGAGCAGCGTTTGCTTCTTCTTCTGTCATTGCAGCTGGACGAATAACTGCATGTGGACATACGTAAGAACAGAAATTACACTGAATACAGTTATCTGGATTCCATACAGGAACATCTACTGCAATACCACGTTTTTCAAATGCAGCTGTACCAGATGGAGTTGTACCATCTACATAGTCTACAAACTTAGAAACTGGAAGATTATTTCCTTCTTGTGCATTGATTGCACTTTGGATATTATTTACGAAGTCTACCGCGTCTTTTCTTCCTTCTGTTACATGTTCGTGTAAATCAACTGCTTCTGCGTCTTTCCAGCTTTCTGGAACCGTTCTTTCGATAACGTCAGATATACCACGGTCAATTGCTGCATGGTTCATAGCAACAACCTTTTCACCTTTTCTTCCATAAGTCTTTGTAGCAGCTTCCTTCATAAGTCTTACTGCTTCATCAACTGGAATAATATTTGCTAACTTAAAGAAAGCTGCCTGAAGTACGGTATTAATACGAGTACCTAGACCAATTTCTTTACCGATTGTAATACCATCGATTGTATATAATTTAATATTGTGGTCAGCAATATATTTCTTAACCTGTCCTGGAAGATGCTTTTCTAATTCTTCATCGCTCCATCCACAGTTTAATAGGAATGAACCTCCATCTTTTAATTCCTGAACCATGTTATATTTTGTAACATAGGATGGGTTGTGACATGCTACAAAATTGGCTCTTGTAATTAAGTAAGTAGACTTAATAGGTTCCTTACCAAATCTTAAATGGGACATTGTTACCCCGCCAGACTTCTTTGAATCATAATCAAAGTAAGCTTGCGCATACATGTCCGTATTGTCACCAATGATTTTGATAGAGTTTTTGTTTGCTCCAACAGTACCATCGGATCCAAGTCCCCAGAATTTACAACAGATTGTAGATTCTGGTGCAGTATCGATTGTTTCTGTAACATCTAAAGAAAGATTTGTTACATCATCTTCGATACCAACTGTAAATCTCATCTTTTCTGTATTATGGAAAACAGCTGCAATATGGCTGGAGTTTGTATTTTTAGAACCTAATCCGTAACGACCAGAGAATACTGGGATGTTTGCGAATTCTGTATCTTTAATTGCCGCTAATACATCTAAATATAATGGTTCTCCGATTGAACCCGGTTCTTTCGTTCTATCAAGAACAGTAATCTGCTTAACAGAAGTTGGCATTACGGAAAGTAAATGCTTTGCGCTAAATGGACGGTATAAACGTACTTTAATTACGCCAAGCTTTTCTCCCTTAGCATTTAAATAATCAATGGTTTCTTCAATTGTTTCACAAACGGATCCCATTGCAATTATTACATGCTCTGCATCTTCTGCACCGTAGTAATTAAATAACTTATAATCTGTACCAATTTTAGCATTGATCTTATCCATATATTCTTGCGCTAATTCTGGAATTGCATCATAGTATGGATTACATGCTTCTCTTGCCTGGAAGAAGATATCTGGGTTTTGGGCAGAACCTCTTTCACATGGATGATTTGGATTTAAAGCATTTGCACGGAACGCATCAATTGCATCCATATCAACCAAATCCTTTAAATCTTCGTAATCCCAAGCTTCAATTTTTTGAATTTCGTGGGAAGTACGGAAACCATCAAAGAAATTGATAAACGGTACTCTTCCTTTGATTGCTGTACAGTGAGCAACTGGAGTAAGGTCCATTACTTCCTGTACAGAGCTGGAGCAAAGCATAGCACAACCAGTCTGACGACATGCGTAAACGTCAGAATGATCACCAAAGATAGATAATGCATGACTTGCTACTGCACGGGCAGATACATTAAATACGCCTGGTAATAATTCACCAGCAATTTTGTATAAGTTAGGTATCATAAGAAGCAGACCCTGAGAAGCGGTAAATGTTGTTGTTAAAGCACCCGCTGTAAGAGAGCCATGTACAGTACCTGCTGCACCAGCTTCTGACTGCATTTCTGCAACCTTTACTGTTTCTCCAAAAATATTTTCCTGTCCACTAGTAGCCCACTTGTCCGTTAATTCAGCCATAACGGAAGAAGGGGTAATTGGATAAATTGCTGCCACGTCAGTATACGCATATGACACATGAGAAGCTGCGTTATTACCATCCATGGTTTTCATTTTTCTTGCCATAGTATATTTTCCTCCTGTAATAATATAGACAAATTCATTTACTAGAATATGCCTAACTGATTTATTTCAGCTAAGTATTAATTCCTTCTACTATTATACATTCTTTTCTTAATTTTGCAAACCCGATTCTTTATAAATAAAGGTATTTTTTAGACGAAATAACTAACTTTTTTTTTACTTTTTTAGAAGAAAAAGGTAATTTTGCAGCATGTACTAAATTTTATACATCTTATCCCAGCCGTTAAATCATTAACAAATAGCTATAAATTTAAAACAATGCACTTTACAACATCGATCCATTCACTTAATTAACGAAACGCTCTTCGTAACTTTGGGTGCTTCCAAATAACCGATTAATAGTCCGCCGGTTATATTACCAGCCGTCACACAGACTAAGTTTATGAGTAAAGCCGAAACATCGATCCCATTTAACCAAGCATAGGAAAAAAGATAATACATGTTGGCTACCACGTGTTCAAAACCACAAAATACAAATGCCGTAATAAATAACCATACAAATATGATTTGTGGCAAGGATCCAGTTGCATACTTCAAACCAATTAAAACGGCATAAGTGACGAGTACCGCACAGAAGAAGCCCATAATATATAAACTAAGTGGATTGTCTGTTAACTTTACTTCCCCGATACTAGTTAACTTTTCTGAAATTTTACCTTCCATACGAGTAAAATGTACAAGGGTCGCAACAATAAAAGCACCGATTCCATTGCCAACCCAAGCGATAACACAGTCGATTATTTTATATTCTTTTGTAACAACCGATAGTGGACATACCTTTGTAAATAACATATTACAAAAGTTAAATACAAGGAAGATACCCGTTGAGAAAAGTAATGCTGCTGCGACAGGATCTGAAACAGATAAGTAAGTAAGAGCACCGAGGGCTATGTAACTTCCTGCCATAATACTACTAAATAATTTTGTTTTCACAGTTTCCGCCTTTCTTCGCTGTTTTATAACAGCATTGCCAATTTTATTAAAGTATTTTGTATATATTGACAAACAGTTAATCATTTTAACAAACATACCCCTCATCGTCAAGAGCAGGAATGTATAAAAACAGAAACACTGCGAAGATAAATTATGCCATTTTTCCCTTATTTTATAAGATTTGAAATAGAACGAAACGAAGGGCTCTTAGCTGTTAGTTGTAATTCAAATAAAATAGACTCTACTGTGGCAAAAATACATCCTTCCATCCTTAACCGTTCCAAACCAATCTCTTTATCAATCTTCTTTCGCGAATCAACGCAGTCTACGACAACAACAACCTCATAGCCCCTTTCTCTTAAGTCGATTGCCGTTTGCATCAGACAGATATGGGCTTCAATTCCACAAAGTAAGACACAAGTTCGATTATTGCTATCCAATGCAGCTGCAATAACTTTATCCTGTAGACAGCTAAATGTAATTTTATCAAAGTAAGTCCAAGTTTTTTTATCCCCTTGTACTGCTTCCTTAATTTCTGCGACGGTATCACCTAAGCCCTTTGTATACTGTTGGGTTACAAGCATTGGAATATCCAATTGATTTAGCCCTTTTATTAATTTCACTGATTGGGTTAATAACCGCTCCTTTTCTTCCATCACTGGTACTAACTTTTCTTGGTAATCAATAATAATCGCCTGCACATCTTTTGATAATAAACGCATATTTTCTCCTTTTCAATGCTTGTTTTATCCGCCATTTTTTGAAGCATTATAGCATCCAAGTCCTTGCTTGTAAAGATAGGTCAAAATCATTGACAATCCGATAAAATAATACATCTTTTTTTGATATAATATTACATTGTTACATTTATCTACCTATGCTATTATTAAGATTCATGTGGGGGAACGTTTCCAGAAAAGCAAAGAAAGGTGGGGGAATATGACTACGATAATAACAAAAGAACCAAACAAAAGGCAGCAGCAAGAGATTCATTCCCTTGTAAATACTTGCAAAACATATGAACCTATCCACATCTCTTTTCCAGAAGACTTTGATAGCGACGACGATTATTATTACATTTTGCTTTACGACAATGGTTCTTTGGTTGCAACCGCTGCTTCTTATTTAATTGACGCTTGTACCTGTGAGGTCTCTGCATTTACCTTGCCAAACCACCGTCGCAAAGGTTGTTTTAAAAGCATTTTAAGTTCTATTATGCATATCTATAACCTTGAGAAACTTAACCTTTTATTTTTAACGGATGGGGCGAGTCCCGATACAAACGCAGTCTTATCCCATCTTGATTTTGAAAAAGGGCAAACCGAATATTTCATGAGAAGGAATATTGATAAAAACTTGAAAGATTCTAATATACAGTTCATTCCTTCCACCCATATACGCCGCCTTGCCCTACGCCACAGTAAAATATTCGCTCTATCATTAAAAGAGTCAACCAATTATATATCTAATCTACTTAAAATGGGAGCAAAGGCATTTGACATCTCCTTGGGCGACAATCCAATTGGCCTCTGCTTCTTTTTAATGGAGCGTGAGGAGGCCTATTTATGCGGCTTTGGACTTTTACCTGCCTACCAAGGACAAGGTTATGCAAAAAAAGCCTTACATGGAATGATGTCATTCATTCCTGATCCCATTAAGGCGATAACCTTACAAGTATCCGATAACAATAAAAAGGCGTTGGCCCTCTACAAAGATTACGGATTCACTATAGTAGAACAGATTACAGAATACAGAAGTATTTTAGATGAAAGGGATATTTAGAGATTATTATGCAAAAAAACATGACACAGGGCACACCATTAAAACTAATTGCCAGTTTTTCCGGCCCAATGATATTAGGCAATTTATTTCAACAATTTTACAATATGGTTGATGCCATAATTGTGGGCCAATATGTCGGCTCCAATGCGCTCGCCAGCGTTGGTATTACCGGCTCCACTACCTTTCTAATGATTGCGCTTATGACCGGTTTAACCAATGGAGCTTCCATTATGATTTCCCAAGCTTTTGGTAGTCGGTCTTACTCCTATATGCGCACGATTATTTCCAACTTAGTCGTCGTACTTTTCATTCTTTCTATCGCTCTCTCTTTAATAGGTGTTGTTCTATCGCCATTTTTACTTCACCTATTGGATACGCCAGATGTTTTATTAAATGATTCCTTGGCGTATATGCAAATTTATTTTTCTGGTATCCTTGGATTGGCTGCCTATAATGTAGCCAGTGCTGTTTTGCGTAGCATCGGAGATTCGAAAACACCACTGTATGCCTTAATCCTAAGCACTATATTAAATATTGGATTGGATTTAATTTTTGTTGTCATATTTAAATTAGGTGTCGCTGGTGCAGCCTTAGCAACGATAATTGCACAATTTGGCTCTGCAATCTTTTGTATTCTATATATGAAACAAAAACATGTATTATTACATATTACAAAAAATGAATTCCATTTTCAAATTGATATCTTTAAAAAGATTTTACAATTAGGCCTTCCCTCTGCCTTCCAAAGCTCTCTCATTGCATTAGGGGGCATGTGCGTCCAAAGTTTAATTAACGGCTGCGGCGCTGTTACCGTTGCCGGATATACCGCTGCCAATAAACTAGATTCCCTGGCTATTCAGCCCATTGTATCCGTAGGGACAGCAATGTCAATCTATACTGGTCAAAATATAGGCGCTGGACAGGTAGACCGGATAAAAACTGGCCTAAAACATACATTACTACTCATGCTATCTGGATGTATTGTAATAGCAGCCTTTATTGTAACCTTTCGTATACCGCTTTTGCGACTTTTCCTAAACGGCCCTCATGTGGAAGAAGAGATTGCCGTCGGTTCCACCTATCTTTGTATTGTATCCGTTGCTTATTTAATTGCCGGAATCATGCAATCCTTTCAGAATACGATAAGGGGCGCTGGAGATGTCAATGCGGCTTTAATTGCTGGTATTATCGAACTTTCCACCCGGGTTGCCTTTTCTTACCTACTTATTCACAATTTCGGTCCCACTGGTTTGTGGATTGCCATTCCACTGTCCTGGGGTAGTGCTTGTACTTATGTTATTATTCGCTACTTCTCCGGTAAATGGAAACAAAAAAGTATTATGTAATGAAT